>JAUNNU010000229.1 GCA_030537295.1 Bacteroidia bacterium | reverse complement strand
AGAAAAAAGTGAACGGCACTACCGTTTACAAGGTAGAATACGACAAGGCGATACCTTTTGAAAAAATTGAAGGTTTGGTACTTGTGGCAAACTCCATTTTCGATACCATTATTGACTTCACGCCGAAGCATGCCGTTACGAAAGTGTTGTCTAACGGCAACAGAGAACTGCTGCTTATGCAATACAAGGCAAAATAAGGTAGCAAACGTTGATTGGTAGTAATAGAATTAAAGTAAGCGTCTCTAAGTTTGCAGTGAGTATGATTTACATAAAAATGAGCTTGCGAAATTTTTATGTAAATCATCAAAAAAAACAAACTTTGCAGATGGCGATTCACATTAAATATGAATGTCAAAAAAACGGTTCTTTTTTACCTTTGTTGTAATTAGGAAAACAGGCCGGAACGAAAGAGAAAACCTCGTAGCGTCGAGTCTCAAAAGACTATAATTGGTAAAGGTCTCTTTCGTTCAAGCTGCAAAGACCATATAGAATATAAGGCTTCGAGCCTTTTTAGAGATTAAGTCTGCAAACAGCTTTTTTATCGGTCTGAAAATTAGGAGCACAAAGGTATGAATTTATTTTTTGGTATTGATTTCTCGAAAGAGAAATTCGATGTGACAGTTGTCTATTGTGAGAACCTCAACGAGGTGAAACCGCGTCTCTCGATGTGTTATGCGAATGATTTGAAGGGCTTCAAGTCTTTCGACCGTTGGATACACAAGAATTGTAAGGATGTCGAATCGTTACTTTTCTGTGGAGAGAAGACTGGTATCTACAGTTCGGCGCTAAGCGTGTACCTGTTTTATGCCGGTTATGAGATGTGGCTTGAGGATCCCTACCAAATAAAACACAGCATTGGGCTCCAGCGTTTGAAGGATGACAAGGCAGACTCTGGCTTTATAGCAGAATACGCCATGCGACACCAGGACAAGAAAATGCTCTACAAGCCAAATGATCCATCATTGGAGGCTCTAAGGGAACTTTTCCAGTTCAGGAACGACCTTATCAACGAGAAGAAGAAGTTGTCGATGAGGATGAAAGAGAAATCTCTGGCTAATGATGGCATGAAAGACATCAAGAAACATTTCAAGGTAAAGGACTCTGTCAAAGATCCTTATATCTTCATGGAATCGGCTGTTGGAAAAATTTTGAAGGAGTACGACAAACAGTTGGAAATATGTGAGGAAAATATCAGCAACTGTATTGAGAACCAAAGCGATATAAAGGAGAATTTTGAAATCGTAACATCTATAAAAGGCGTTGCCCGTGTGAATGCGATAGCACTTATAGTGTTCACCCAGAACTTCAGTCGATTTGATTACGATTCCCGGAAAATAGCCTGTTACTATGGTATAGCTCCTTTTGGGCGAAGTTCGGGGACAAGCGTGAAGAGTAATCCACATACAAGCCATATGGCAAACAAGCAGCTGAAGGCCCTATTGACAATGGCTGCGGTCTCTGCTGTTCGCCATTGCCCGGCTATAACACAATTTTACAGTTCAAGAATAGCAAGGGGGAAGAAACCTCTTGTTGCATTAAACGACACAAAAAACAAGATCCTACATATCATCGTGGCAATGGTCAAAAACAAGACAAAATATAGCGATCATTATCTCTTTGACATGAAGAAACAATACGAGCAAAGAACAGCGTGAGTTTTTCGCGATTTTGCTTGGATTTAAACATAGAATACCAATTTGATAATAAGGCGAGTTTTGCTTTGGATGCTTACGAATTATGCATTTAATGGCTGTGATTCTCTGTCTTATTTTGAGTATCC
>JAUNNU010000228.1 GCA_030537295.1 Bacteroidia bacterium | reverse complement strand
GCTGACAGCAGAAGCGGGCGTTCAGAAACTCATCCGTAACTATAACATTATCAATTATTATCATCGCTTTACTATTTTTCAAAAACTGATGCAAAAATAACATTTATTGTTAAAAATTCTTAAATAAAAACATACAAAATTCATTCATAACCTGGCGTTTCAACACTATTTTTCTTTATCTTTGCCGCCATGAAAAACCTCCTCGCCATATTGACGATTCTCGTTGCTTTCGCCTCGTGTTCCGACAGGGCGGGCGGCTGGCGTCCCGCGCCGGAGCTGCGGACGGCGCACGAGCTCATGCCGGAACAGCCCGACAGCGCGTTGAAGGTGCTAATTGGCTTCGACATAGATGACAGCACGAGCCGCTCCGTAGTAAACGAATATCAGATACTTGTGGTGGAGGCACTGTATAAGAACGATTATCAGCAGACCAACGCCGCGGCCGTCATCGATGCGGCGGCGTATTACGACAGCGTCTTTGAAAAATATCCTGAGAACAGCGACCTCGCCTTCGAGACGGCGAGGGCGCATTACTACAAGGCCGTCGGCGAGACGGAGGACGACGACATCGTGGCGGCGTGCGCCGACTACCTCAAGGCCGCCGACATCATGGAGGAGGTGTTCCCGGAGATTGCGAAGGCGGCGGAGAAAGGGACGATGGATGAAGGCAATATTGGTTTTTGACAGGCTGCTGAATGACACCACTATGCCATCAGCCATGACGCTTGCCATAAGAGGAGACATTGAGATTCTCCATAACAATAAATACAGACTCGATGAATCACTCAGCAACATCAAAGTTATCATCAACGATCTGGAATCGCAAGATGAAAGGAAACGCTTTGAGTTTGCGCTCGCCGAAATCTACTACGACAGGGATGAATTTGATTCTGCGATGGTGTATTACACCAGAAGCATCGACAGGAGCAAATATACCATGATGCGATCTTCAGAATGTCTGGGCAATATTTACAAGTCATTGAATGACAACGTGAAAGCGGCATATTACGATTCGGTATATAAAAGCGTTGCATCTGTTGAGATGGAGAGAAACATCGGCAGAGAGGAACTTTCAGCAATGGTCAATGCTTTCTTTTCAGAATCGCAGGCAAGAAGTGTCGCCGCAAAGAAAGTGACCTATACGGTCATGTTTGTAATACTGCTATCAGTCGCCGCTTTGAGTATCGCAGTTATGCGCGGAAGACGCATGAAATTGTCGTCGGCACGTGAAGAGGAGTTTAAAACACAGCTTGCCGCCGCCGAACGCAGGGCCGAACAATCCGAAACCGAGCTCGCAGCAATGAAAAACACGCAGGACAGTAGAGATGTCTTGAGACGGAAACTTGAAAGCCTCGTCATAACCGAAAACTTCGGGACAATGATGCGTAACCTTGAGACAAGCGACATCTGCAAATCGTTGAGGAATAGGTTTGAAGGCGTCAAGATACAGACCAAGAACATCGGCGGCTGCCGTCACCTCGCCATGACAAAAAACGAAATCAAAGATTTGATGTCGGAGGCCGACAGATGCCTTCCGCTGTTCGGCAGAATCCTCTCTGAAGACCTCGGCGTGAACAGGAACAACCATCCATACTGCATACTCCAGCTGCTCGGCTTTTCGACGGCAGAGATAGCGGTACTTATGGATTCAAGTTACAGCGCAACTGCAAAACGAAATGATTTCATAAAAAAGAAACTTCAAACTGATATGAATATCCGTGATTTTTTAGATGACTGCCTCTCTGATACATATAAAATAGAGAAGCGTATTTGAATATTTCCCT
>JAUNNU010000227.1 GCA_030537295.1 Bacteroidia bacterium | reverse complement strand
ATTTTGCAAAATTTATTAAGTTATGGAGGAAAATGTAATGAAGAAGAACAATGAAAAAGGCTTCACCTTAGCAGAACTGCTCATCGTTGTAGCAATCATCGCTGTATTAGTAGCGATCTCAATCCCGATTTTCTCAACACAGTTAGAGAAGTCAAGAGATGCTGTTACTGCTGCAAACCTTCGTTCTGCTTATGCAGAAGCTGCAGTTGAAGTTCTCACTGGTGATATTTCCGTATCGAGTAGCGCAATGACAGTAACAAAGGATGTTGATGTTAAAGGTACTGTAGACGACGGAATTACAAGTGGATTTGATTTCCCGTTCAGCCAGGGTTCTAATTTCTCACTTTTCGGTAATAAGTCCAACAGCATGACCAAGGCGGTATTTACATGGAGTGTTGATGCAAGTGGAAATATCGACGATCAGCCTACTGTAACCGCATCGAACTAAACAAAGGTAGTTTAATCGCACAAGGAGTTGCCACGATATAATGACGACTCGATAAACGATAAGAGGGTTGTTATGACAACCCTCTTATCGTTTTGGTTTCCTTCAAAACAAAAACTCTGAATTTGTTCTCCTTTTATGAGACAAATCTCATCCAATGGAAAAAATAGCAATGAAAAAAAGAATCTTCCCTGAAAGTTCAAACAAGCAGCACTCAAATGCAGGCACGTATATACTGCTTTCTGCAATGATCCCATTGCTTGGCACCCTCTTCAGTTTTGCAGCTCTCGGCATAGCTCCGTTTGGTGACCGGTCTCTGGTGCTGAGTGATGCGAACGGGTATTATATGCCCTATCTTTCTTATTGTAAAAGTATCTTTCAGGGAAATCATGACCTATTTTATTCTTTCAGTCAGGACATTGGCGGCGGAATTGCTGCTACCATATGGCCCTATCTCTTAAATCCTTTTTCATGGATCATTTCCTTCTTTGACTATGAACTTTATGCCGTCGGTTATTCTATTGGAGTTTTGCTGATTACGGCATTATATGGCCTTTTCATGTATCTGCTTCTTGCAGATATGAAAGGTCACAAAATCGAAAATCTTCTGATATCCACCTGTTATGCGATGTCAGGGTTCGCGGTATGTTTTAATATTAACACGGCGTTTTTCTTTGGCGGGCCATTATGTCTGCCTTTGATGGTACTTGGCCTTCGTAAAATCTTCCGGAATGAATCCCCGACTTTATATATCTTTTCTATTGCTTATCCTGTAGTGCTCCAGATACAGATGGGCTTTGCCGTGTGCATGGCAGCAGTTTTGTTTTTCCTTGCCAAACTGTTTGTAGAAGAAAATATCGGTAATAAAAAAGGATTGTGGATTCGCTTTATTCTGAGTTCTATTTCGGGCGGCCTCATCGGAGCAATCATCTGGATTCCCGAAATGCTGATCATCCGGCAGGGACGAGGTTCTTTTAGTCTCGAGGATTTTGTGTTCTCATCGAACGCTCCTCTTCTTCAGTTTGGCGCCCGCTTATTTACCGGAGCCAATTCTGTCTATCAGATATCGAATGGATACCCGGCTGTTTTTTGCGGAATCCTTCCGTTAGCTTTGGTGATTCTTTATTTCTTGAATAAAAATATCTGCACAAAGAAAAAGATTGCCTGTGCATCTCTTTTAACAGTCTATATCTTCGGATTTGGCATCCGTACATTTACGTCGATATTCCAAGGATTTACACATGCCAACTGGTTTAATTACCGGTTCTCGTTCGTTTTTATCTTTATTCTTCTTTTAGCTGCTTCTGAGCAATTCAATCGTTTGGACGAAATTAGTGAAAGAGACTTAA
>JAUNNU010000018.1 GCA_030537295.1 Bacteroidia bacterium | reverse complement strand
AAAGATAAAAGATAAAAGATAAAAGTGGCTGACGCAACACGGGAGACGTCAGCCACTTTCAACTTTATACTTTATGACTTTCTACTCGATGATGAACTCGTCGCAGAACGTCCACGCCGCGCCGCCGGCTCCGACATGCCATTCAGGGCAGATGCCGAGCGACTTCGCGACCATCCTGACGTAACGCGCCCTCACGTCCTTCACGACTTCAAGTTCCTGCATGACAGCGTCGTCGGCATCGACAGGCACCTCGTTTTTCACCACGCCTATCGACTTGAAGTTCTTTCCGTCGTTGGAGATGAAGAACTCAACCTGCGTCGGCATGAAGATCCATGAGTTCTGGTCTTGGAGGAAACTTCCGGCGAGACGGTGAATCTCCACCGGCTTCTCCATATCGACGGTTGCGATGACATCAACGCCGGAGTAGCCCTGCCACATGCCCACGCGGAAGTTGTCGTTGCCGCGCTGGAGGTCGATGAGCGCAATGTCGCCGCCCGCCTCGTACTGGCTGCTGTAAGGGTTCTGTATCGTGATGTGGCGTCCGCCGTCAATCTTCTTGAACGCGCCGACGGCGACCGTGGAGACGATGCCGTCTTTCACAGCGATTGCCTTGACATCGGTGGTTGCTTCCAGGACAAACGGCTCGGCGTAGAGCGTGCTGTTCACCGTCGGCTCCGTCCCGTCCAAGGTGTAGTAGATCTTCGCGTCCTTGTCGGGATGCGTGATGCTGACATTGAGCTTATCGTAGAAAACGTAAGCCACCACATTAATAATAGGTGTTGTCACGATGTTGTCTTTCTCAATGCGCATCGTCGGGCGGCATTCCTCAGCCATGCCCCACTGCGAGTTGCGTTTGTTGGTCATCTCGAAAACGAGTTTTCCGCCTTTGGCGACTTCATCATAATAAAGATAGCTGCGGTTCAACGCTTTGCCGTTGAGTTTCACAGATTCGATATATCTGTTTTCGTGTGAGATGTTATTGGCTATGATATTGAATTTCTTTCCGTTTTCAAGATTGAGAACCATCTTCTCGAAATGAGGCACGCCGATGACGTAGTATCCGCAGCCGGGTGTGACAGGATAGAATCCCATCGCGCTCATCACGTACCACGCCGACATCTGGCCGCAGTCCTCGTTGCCGCAGAGTCCGTCGGGCCGGTCGGTGTAAAGCTCGTTCATGATCTGATGGATGAGACGCTGCGTCTTGGTCGGCTTGCCGAGGAAGTCGTAGAGATAGGCCATGTGGTGTGACGGCTCGTTGCCGTGCGCGTACTGCCCGATCATGCCGGTGATGTCGGCCTGCACGCGTCCCGACATGTTCGACGACGACTGGAAGAGCTGGTTGAGCATCTTCTCATATTCGCGCTCGCCGCCCATGATGTCGATGTGTCCGTTGACGTCCTGCGGGACGAAGAAGTTATACTGCCATGTGTTGGCTTCGGTGAGCATGAAGTTGACCTGCGTCGGGTCGAACGGTGTGACGAAGCCGCCGTTCTTGCGTCCGCGGAAGAACTTCGTCTCCGGGTCGTAGAGGTTCTTGTACGACTGTGCGCGGCGGTAGAACGTGCCGGCGATGTCTTTCCGGCCCATCTTGTCGGCCATGAAAGCGATGCACCAGTCGTCGTAGGCGTATTCGAGAGTCTTCGACACCGACTCGCCTTCGTTGTCGGCGGCGATGTAGCCGTATTCCTTGTAATATTTAAGTCCGAAGAAGTCTTCGTTGGCGCGTGCCACCATCGCGTCGAGAGCTTTCTCATAATCGACACCTTCGATGCCCTTCATGTAGGCGTCAACGATGACGGGGATGGCGTGGTAGCCTATCATGCAGTGTGTCTCGTTGCCGGCGAGTTCCCATGTCGGGAGGAGACCGCCAGTCTCGTAGTTATTAATAAAGGTGTTGATGATGTCGGCGGCGCGTTGCGGTTCGATGACGTTGAGCAGCGGGTTCTCGGTGCGGAAGGTGTCCCATTGCGAGAACACGGTGTAGCGCGGACGGTCGGCCTGATGGACCTGGAGGTCGTGGCCGCGGAAGCGTCCGTCAACATCCGAATAGACGTTTGGCACGATGAACGAGTGGTAAAGTGCGGAGTAGAAGACTGTCTTGTCTTTCTCGTTCACGCTCCTGACGTCAATGCGGCCGAGTTCGTCGTTCCACGCCTGGTATGTCTTTTCCGCGAGTGCGTCGAGGTCGAAGCCTGTGATTTCCGATTCGAGGTTCTTCCTTGCGCCTTCGACATCGACAGCGGAGATGCCGATGCGCATCACGAGCGGCTGCCCGTCGTTCTCAAAGTCGAAATACGACTGCAGATTATTGCAGTTGGCGTAGTCTTTGCCTTCCGTCACGACGCCGTCCTCGACCATTCCGAACGCCTTGATCGGTTTCGAGAACTCGGCGTAGAAATAAAGGTGCTGGTCGGCGGCCCAGTAGCCGCTGCGGCGGAAGCCGCTGACGGCGTTCTCGCCTTCGACCTTCACCCACGACTCGTGAATCTTCTCCTGTGAGAGCGTTGACTCCTTCATGTCGAGGATGACGGAGGCGTTCTCACCTTCAGGATACGTGTAGCGGTGCATGGCGGCGCGGGTGCCTGCCGCGAGTTCCACATTAATATTATAGGTGTCGAGGGTGACGGCGTAGAAGCCGGGCTTTGCCGACTCCGTCTCGTGACGGAACGTCGAGCCGTAGCCCTGCGCGTCGCCGTAGAAGCCGGAGTTGAAACGTTTGTCGCCGGTGACGGGCATGAAGCGGAAGTCGCCGTAGTCGTTGCAGCCGGTGCCGCTGAGATGTGTGTGGCTGAAGCCGAGTATCGTGCTGTCGGATATGTGGTATCCGGAGCAGCCGTCCCAGTCGTCCATGCGCGTGTCGGGGCTGAGCTGTATCATCCCGAAAGGAGCGGTGGCGCCGGGATAGGTGTGGCCGTGGCCGCCGGTGCCGATGAATGTGTTCACGAATGCAGCCGGCTCCTTCGTGCAGCCGGCATCGCCTGCGTTACGGTCGCATGATGACAACCCTAAAAACGCAACAGCAAGAATAACAATGTATTTCTTCATTTTTGAGATATTTTTTTCAAACGATAAAAGTACGTAAACTTTCGATATGAAGGGTCATTTTTTTTCACAATTTGAAAAAGTTTTTAAAAAACAAAAAAATTATCTCAAATAATGCATGATTAAAAAAAAAGTACTATCTTTGCGGAAAATTTTTTTGTAGAAACAGGAATTAAATTGTTAAATTATTAATGGTTAACCTAAATTAAATTATCATGAAAAAAGTATTTTTACTTTCATTAGGCCTTTTATTAGGCGCAACCGGTTTCGCACAGCAGACCGTAAAAAAGTGTGACGCAATGAAACAGAGCGTTCTCACTTCAGTAAAATCAGCAGCAGACGTCATGACTCCTGCCATGAACTTCGCTCCTACAACATCTGTTGCAAAGGCAGTTGTCACAAAGAGCCCGTCATCAAAAGACTTCACATGGGAAGAGGGTGCAACAATGACAACACGCTACGACAACCAGTCAAACGCAGCAATCGGCAACCGTATCGCAGCATGGGGAGACGGCACAGTGGCTTACACAGCGACATGGGCGTCAGACGATGCTTTCAACACACGTGGTACAGGTTACAACTATGCAGATGCTGACTTCCAATTCGGCAACGAGCCGACAGAACGTGTTGAAAGCCTCAGATCAGGTTGGCCTTCAATCTGCGCATACGGCAACGGCGAACTCCTCGCATCACACGCAGACGGCATCAACATTTGGTACAGAGCGACAAAAGGCACAGGTGCATGGACACAGCTTTCAAACATCCCGACCTACACATGGCCAAGAATAGCCACAACAGAAAACGGCACAGTGTTTGTCATCTGCGCTGACCAGGACACACAGAACACACTGCTCAACTACGTTCGTTTGTACAAGTCAACAGACGGCGGCAACACATGGACAGAAGACCCATTCTTCACAGCACTCGACGCAGAATACAACCACCTCATCGGTGCTGACGACTATGTCGTTGCGACAAACGGCAACACAATCGCCGTCATGTTCTGCTCAATGACATACGACGTGTTCTATGTAATTTCAGAAGACGGCGGTGCGACATGGGAGAAGAAAGTCATCGCAGCATGGCCTTACGGCGTGTTCGACTGGACCCAGACAGCAATCACAAAAGAGACAGACTCAATCTACTGGTGCGACAATTCGGGTTCAATCGCAGTCGGCAACGACGGTACTGTCCACTGCGCATGGGGTCTCGGCCGCTGGGCACCAGCTCCGGAGTCAGGCGCAGGTTACTACACATTTTGGCCATATACAGTCGGTATCGTTTACTGGAACTCAAACTATGACAACGGAAAAGGCGGCAACAACATCCTTCCTTTCGGTGAGGCCGATTTCGATGCCGAACACCCAGAATGGCTGCTCAACGGCACAAACGGTGTCAGCAGCATGATGAACTACGACCGTCTGCTCCGCATGGCATGGGGCGATTATGAGACAACAGGTGAAATCGTCCTCGATCCTAACTTCACAATCTTCGGATGGCAGTCAGAAGTCACACCTGGCACACCTGCAAACCACGAGAACTTCAGCGTTGATGCAAATGCAACATACAACTCAATCGGTTTGGCAACAACACCGGCTGTCGCTGTCGATGATGACAACAACGTCGCCATCATGTACAGCTTCCTTTCAGACGCCCGTATGACTGGCGCATACTACTACAGAAGCGCATGGATCAACGACCGCATCGACGGTGAATGGAGAGAACCTAACACAGAGACTTCACTCTCAATGGAATTCGAACACTCATACGACGAAGTATATCCGACATTCGGCCTCGCAAATGCTGCCAATGACTACTACTACTTCGGCTACTCAGCTGACGATGTTCCTGGCTTGGTGTTAGATGCAGAAGACCAGACACAATGCACAGACAACGCCATCTATGCCATCAAAGTCGCCACTCCGAACAACGACGCTGTTGAAGAACAGATCGAAGCTGTTTACAACATCTATCCTAACCCTGCAACAGACCACATCACTCTCGTTTCAGCAGTTGACACAGACGCAACAATCATATTCACCAACCTCGCAGGTCAGACAGTGAAGACCCTCAACAAGAGCCTCACAGTCGGTAACAACACAGTCAACATCGACCTCGAAAACGGTGTCTATTTCTGCACAGTCAACGCCAACGGCTTCAACAAGACAGTTAAAGTTGTTGTCAAGTAATTAGGTCTTACGACTTTATAAGTATCATATCGGGGGTTCCCTGCGGCGAAAAACGCAAGGAACCCCTCTTGTTTTCAACAAAAGTTTCGTCGTTGCAAACGTAATCAAACAATCCGTTTAAAAACTTCAAAAAAACGCTTGATTTGAAAAAAAGATATTATCTTTGCCGAAATTTTTTTGACAAAAAACAGGGGAATTAATAGTTAAAATTATCAATTATAAATTAAATATCATGAAAAAAGGATTTTTACTTTCATTAGGCCTTTTATTAGGCGCAACAACATTCGCACAGAATCAGGCATTGCCCAAGAATGATGCGATGAAACAGAGTGTTCTCACTTCAGTAAGATCAGCAGAAGACATCATGACTCCGGCCATGAACTTCGCTCCGACAGCATCTGTCGCAAAAGCAGTTGTCACAAAGACATCGACATCCAAGGACTTCACATGGGAAGAGGGTCTTCTCATGACCACCCGCTATGACAACCAGTCAAACGCAGCAATCAGCAACAGAATCGCGGCATGGGCTGACGGTTCGGTTGCGTACACGGCGACATGGTCATCAGACGATGACTTAGTGACACGTGGTACAGGTTACAACTATGCAGGAGCCGACTTCCAGTTCGGCAACGAACCGACAGAACGCGTGGAGACCATGAAGTCAGGCTGGCCGTCAATCTGCGCATACGGCAACGGAGAACTCCTCGCATCACACGCAGGTGCTGTCAACATCTGGTACAGAGCGACAAAAGGCACTGGTGCATGGACACAGCTTTCAAACATCCCGACCTACAGATGGCCGAGAATAGCCACAACGGATAACGGCACAGTCTTCGTCATCTGCGCCGACCAGGACACACAGAACACACTGCTCAACTACGTCCGCATGTTCAAGTCAACAGACGGCGGTGTCACCTGGACAGAAGACCCGTTCTTCACAGCACTTGACGCAGAATACAACCACCTCATCGGTCCTGACGACTATGTCTTCGCGACAAACGGCAACACAATCGCTGTCATGTTCTGCTCAATGACATACGATGTATTCTACGTCATTTCAGAAGACGGCGGCGCCACATGGGAGAAGAAAGTCATCGCAGCATGGCCATACGGCGTGTTCGACTGGAACCAGACAGCAATCACATCTGAAACAGACTCAATCTATTGGTGCGACAATTCGGGCTCAATCGCAATCGGCAACGACGGTACTGTCCACTGCGCATGGGGTCTCTGCCGCTGGACACCAGATCCGGCGACAGGCCCGGGCTACATCAGCTACTGGCCATACACAGTCGGTATCATCTACTGGAACTCGAACTTTGACAACGGAAAAGGTGGCAACAACATCCTTCCTTTCGGTGAGGCGGATTTCGATGCTGAACACCCTGAATGGTTACTCAACGGCACAAACGGCGTCAGCAGCACAATGAACTACGACCGTATGCTCCGCATGGCATGGGGCGATTATGAGACAACAGGTGAAATCACCCTCGATCCCAACTTCACAATCTTCGGATGGCCATCAGAACTCGCACCAGGCTCACCTGCAAACCATGATGGCTTCACGAATGACACATACGAAAACTACAACACATACGGTCTTGCAAACACACCGGCAGTCGCCGTTGACGACGAAAACAACATCGCCATCATGTTCAGCTTCCTTTCAGACGCACGTAAGACAGGTGACTTCTTCTACAGAAGCGCATGGATCAACGACCGCATCAACGGTGAGTGGAGAGAGCCTAACACAGAGACATCACTCTCATTGGAGTTCGAACACTCATACGACGAAGTATATCCGACATTCGGATTCCCGAACGCTGTCAATGGCTACTACTACTTCGGCTATTCAGCCGACGACACTCCTGGTCTGTCAACAGCTACAGGGGGCAACCAGACAGGCATCTACACAGACAACGCCATCTATGCCATCAAAGTCGCCACTCCGAGCAACGACGCAGTTGAAGAACAGGTTGAAGCTGTCTATAACATCTATCCCAACCCTGCAACAGACCACATCACTCTCGTTTCAGCAGCTGACACAGACGCGACAATCATATTCACCAACCTCGCTGGTCAGACAGTGAAGACTCTCAACAAGTGCCTCACAGTCGGTAACAACACAGTCAACATCGACCTCGAAAACGGTGTCTATTTCTGCACAGTCAACGCCAACGGCTTCAACAAGACAACCAAAGTCATTGTTAAGTAATTAGGTATTTACGACTTTATAAAGTAATAATCGGGGTTCCCTGCTTTTCACCGCGGGGGACCCTTTTGTTTTCCGCAGAAAGTTCCGTCATCGCAATCGTAGTAGGACAATCCATTTAATTTTTTTTAAAAAAAAAGTTTAATTTAAAAAAAAATGCTATCTTTGCGGAAATTTTTTGGTAAAAAAAGGAAAATTCACAGTTAAAATTATTAGTTATCTAAATTAAATCATCATGAAAAAAGTATTTTTACTTTCATTAGGCCTTTTGTTAGGCGCAACAGGATTTGCACAGAACAAGGCGGATTTACTGCCCAAGACAAATGCAAAGAAGCAATGTGTCAATGTTGCCGTAAAACAAGATGTTCTCGGCAACGAAACTTCAACAATGAACTTCTCACCGTCAGAAGCTCTCCCGCGTGCCACACAGGTCAGGGACTTCGGCGAATGGCTTGAAGCAGCCACAATGACTACAAGGTATGACCTTCAGTCAAACTCATCAGTCGCCAACCGTATTGCAGCATGGGGTGACGGCTCGGCAGCCATCGTAGCGACATGGTCGTCAGATGACGCATACAACACACGCGGCGCCGGCTACAACTACTTCAACGGCACAGAATTCGGCAACGAGCCGACAGAACGCGTCGAACCCGTCAAGTCGGGATGGCCTTCAATCTGCGCATACGGCAACAGCGAATACCTCGCGTCACACTGCAACGGGACACACGTTTACAAGAGAGACGTCAAAGGCACAGGTGCATGGACAGACCTCGGAATGGCGACAACATACACATGGCCGAGAATCGCCGCCACAGCAGACGGCACCCTTCACCTCATCGCCGGTGACCAGGATGCAAGCAACACGAAGTTGAACTATATCAAATATTTCAGATCAACAGACGGTGGTGTCACATGGACTGAGAACGAATACATCGCAAGCCTTGAGGAAGAATACCACAACAAGATCGGTGCTGACGACTACGTCATGGCGACAAACGGCAACACAATCGCCATCATGTTCAGCTCAAACCAGTATGACGTTTTCTATGTCATCTCACACGACGCCGGCCTGACATGGGAGAAGGTCGTCGTAGCAGCATTCCCTTATCCGGACTACGATGATGAGGAGAACTGGGCTTCAGGCTCACCAGCCATCTCATCTTTGACAGACACGATCTATGCTTCAGACAACTCACACTCAATCGCCATCGACAACGAAGGCACGGTCCATGTCGCATTCGGCCTCATGGCATGGGCACCGGCGGAAGACCAGCAGGGCTACATCTCAATATGGATGTGGATGGGCGGTATCGTCTATTGGAACTCAAACTACGTGAATGACATGGGGACAAACTGCATCCCTCCATACGGGACAGCAGCCATCGACGCCAACCACCCGGAATGGGCCAACAATGGTGAAAACGGCATCAGCAGCACTCTCAACTACGACCGTCTTATCGCCCTCGCATGGGGTGACGGCGATGAGATTGACATCAACCCTAACTTCAACATCTTCGGATGGCAGTCAGAAAAGAATCCAGGCACTCCGGCAGACTGGAGCGCATATCAGAGTAACCACTGGGGCTGGTACAGGACATACGGCTATGCGACAACACCTGCCGTTGCAGTCAGCGATGATGTCGTGACAGTCATGTACAGCCAGCTTTCAGACCTCCGCGACGACGGCACCTTCTGCTACAGAAGCGCATTCTACCACCAGCGCGTAAACGGCGTGTGGAACGACCCTAACACTGAAGTCAGCCTCTCAACGGATTTCGAACACTCATACGACGAGGTTTATCCGACATTCGGCCTCTCAAACGCTGTCGGCGGCTATGTATGGTTCGGATATTCAGCAGATGACCTCCAGGGCCTGAAACTTGACGACGACCAGTCAACCTGTTCAGACAACGTGATCTGGGGCATCAGAATAGATGTTGATTATGACAACGTCAACGAGCAGAAGGAAGCTGTTTACAACATCTATCCTAATCCGGCAACAGACCATGTCGTCGTCGAGTCATCAATGAACGCAGACGCGACAATCACATTCATCAACCTCGCAGGTCAGACAGTGAAGACTCTCAACAGAAGCCTCACAGTCGGTGCCAACAGCATCAACATCGACCTCGAAAGCGGTGTCTATTTCTGCACAGTCAACGCCAACGGCTTCAACAAGACAACCAAAATCGTTGTTAAGTAATTAGCAAAGATTTGTAATATGAGAAGACCAAGGTCTGAAGGTAATTTGGATCTTGGTCTTTTTTAGCGTTAAAGGTTTCATAGTTTAAAAGGTTTAAAGTTTCAAATTTATAATATTATGAAGAGATTATTATTATCAACAGTTGCGGCGGTCATGGCGTTGTTCATGATGTCGTGCGGCGCAAAAGTCAACGAAGTGTCAATCAAAGATTTCAGCGCGAAGGCGAAAGACTTCGTCGGTCAGGAAGTCTGCATCAAAGGCGTGGCGAACCACATCTGCAGCCACAGCGGAAGAAAACTCTTCCTCGTGTCACCCGAAGGCGGCGACGCCATGGTGACGGTGTTCACCAACCCGGAGATGAAACCCTTCGACAAGGAGACCATCGGCAAGACATACACGGTGAACGGGACGGTGAAGATCACCCAGACCATCGACAACGAATACCTCGATGAATGGGAGGCCGAAGTCATGAAAGCCATCGAAGAAGGCATTGTCGCGGAAGAAGAACACTGCGGCACGGAAGCCAAGGCCGCCGGCCTCGAAGTCGATGAACAGGCCGAGAATCAGGAACTCGCCCAAATCAACCAGCTCCGCGAGAAGATCAAAGCCAACAACGGCATGCCAATTCATTTCTACCACGTTGAATGCAACAACTTCACCATAGAGTAGAAAGTTTGTAAAGTAGAAAGTATAAAGGTGGCTGGCGCTCCCATTGTGCGCCAGCCTCTTTTAACTTTACTCTATTAAACTCAGAACCACCATTTCCGGTGACGGAAGAACAGCGTCAGGCTCACCCCCATCAGAACCATCACGCCTACAATGATCCATAACGCCGTGGTGGAGCCTTCAGGAATGAAAGGGAACACCACGTTCATCCCGAAAAGTCCGGTGACAAACGTCAACGGGAGTATGATTGACGACATCAGGGTGAGAATCTTCATGATTTCGTTGGTCTTGTTGCCCTGCATCGAGTCGAAGGTCTTCGACAGTCCCTCGATCAAATCTTCGTAGTCCTCGGTCATGTCCCACACCTTCTGGTAATAGTCGAGGATGTTGCCCCAGTAGTCTTCCATGTATTCGAGGTCGCCGAAACCTCTGATCTGACCTGTCTCGAAGGAATGGAACACCCGCAACTGCGGCTTGAAGATAGTGTTTATCGTGATGATGTTCTTTCGCGTCACGCTGATTCTCTCGATGATCTTGACCTGCTTTGAGGCGAACAGCTCGCGGTTTATCGACTCCAGGTCAAGTCCGACTTTCTTCAGAAGATAAAGAGACTCCATCATCAGCTTCTCGAAGATGCGGTAAAGCAGGATGTCGGAGGTCTTGAGGTTCTCGACGAGTTCTTCAGGGTCGCGTTCCTCATATTCATTGAAAAGCTGGCTCACGTACCAGGGTGACTTCTCAATCGTGATGACATAATCTTTGCCCCAGAAGAACTTCACCTCTTTTGTCTTGATGAACTTGTTCTGACGGTCGAAGTTGGGATACTGGAGAATCAGGAAATAATAGTCGTCGTAGATATCTATTTTCGGACGTTGGTTTATCGACTTGCAGTCTTCAATGTCCAAGGGGTGGAAATGGAACGTCTCTCTTAGGAATTTAAAATCGTCCTCATCCGGACTTGTCACATGCCGCCATTTCAGCGAGCCGATTGTCAATGTTTCAATCATCCTTTTACCCCTTTCTTTTAATTAAAGCTGAAAGTCAAAGTCGAAGACACTTCAACTTATAACTTTACAAACTTTAAAACTTTATGCTATTAATTCTACATTCGTTTATTATTTTTCAAAAAACGTGCAAAAGTACGATTTTTTATTTAGAAAAGCAAAAAAAACTTTCAAAAAACTATTTCGCCATACGGATGAACATTCCCGGTTGCACGTCGGCCATGCCGCTGAACACCGTCTCCGTGATGCGCAGTCCGTCTTTGTCGCGGCTCTTCAGATTTGTGGTTCCGTTGTTTTCATCATTGGGGTTCAAATCATTAGCATCTTCAGAGTTGTAATAGAAATTATCCCACACTTTGCCTTTAACGGCGGTGACGGTTCCGACTTTCCGCAGTTTATTTGTTCCGGAGTCAAAGAGATACACATGGAAAACGCTGCCTTCCTCCACGCCTTCCTTTGTGCCGATACGTGCGGCGATACGCATTTTCTTCGGGGCTTTCGGGTCGCAGAGATACATCCCGGTTCTTACGTCTTTTGCCTTTTTCGCCGCGAATGTGGTGGCTGTCACCAAGTTGCCTTTCTTGTCGGTCTGCGGCACGTAATTGCAAGCCGCATCAGCTCCATCGATGACAGCGTTGTCAAGCACATTTCCCCTGACCGCCTCGGCGAAACCGTAGAAATTACCGTCTTCGTCAACGATTGAGAACGTCTCTCCGCCACGGAGTCCTTCCTCCGTCCCGATTTCGGCGGTGATGACACCATTCTCATCCACATTTATCGGCACATAAATATTCGGGCTGACCAAGCTGTAAAAATCGAGAAGCGGAGTCCACACCTTGAAAACGTCGTTTCTGTTCTGGAGGTCTCTGAACACCTTGTTGAGGTTTCTCACAAGTGTCGTGTTCACAATCTGTGTCTGTGACTTTGCAGCCGAAATGATGACAGTGCTCTTATTTTCCTGGCAGTCAACATATTCCATCTGAAACTCATCACTTGTCTCAAGCAGTTCCGGGTTTGCATAGACGTATCTGTTGAAATATGCGTCAGTATTTTCGTCCCATTTCAAACGGTAAAGCCACGTCGTCGAATGCAGGGTGTAGCCGTCTTTTGTTGCGTTATAGGCAGTTGTGGCGACACCGACAGTCAGATTATATTTCATGTCAGCCAAAGCCCAGTCGCCGCCGTTCTTGATTGACTTCGTGCGTGCCTCGTCGGCGGCAAGTATCGCCGCGTCTCTTATCGTCCTTGCAACCGGCTCGTTTTCATAGAAATCGAGTTTGGTGAATGTCATGAAAGTGAACGGTATCAGTTTCATCGAGAGGTCTTTGATCTGGGTCTCCCTGTCGCGTTTCAGCGATTCGAGGGCGAGATTCTCCTTTCCCGCGTTGATGTTGTAGAAGCCGCGCTTGAAGATTGTCTGCATGTTCAGTTTGGCATCGGGGTTGACGGGGTCGTTGAAATCATAATCCACGGTGGCATCTCTGTTATAGTTGAACCACTTCTGCACCAACCTGTTAGCGAGTTTGTTTTCCTTTATATAATCAGAAATAAGGGCTGCCATCTGCGCATTGTCAATACTACCACCTTCATAAATGAGATTCCCGATTCCGGCATCGTGTTTGTTATACTGGTTCGGGAAGTTCTTCGCCGGATCCATGTAAGTCCTCCATGATTCATCCACGAGTTCCTTCTTCGGGAACGAGCCTCCGTCAATATAGATCATCTCCAACGAACTGCGCATATAGAAATATGTTCCGTCGTTGTTTTGCGAGATCATCCCGCCGTAGTTCTGTTCCTGACCTGCTGCGAGAAATGATGACAATATTATGATTGTCAATAATATAAGGTCAAACTTTTTCATCATATCAGAATTTATTTCCATTCAAAAGTTGAGATGAGATGACGCACGTCATCGGTGATGTAATTGATTATCGGCTGCATGGAGTCGTTGTTCGGCCTGATGTTGAAATAGAGCGAGCCGCGCATGAAATGCTCGGTGCTGTCGGTGAGATAGAACTGAAGCGGCGACGCCACGTCATCGCCTTCGAGGAAATACACGAGTCCGTAAACGTTTTTGTCGCGGTTCACCACCACGCTGTCGCGGATTCCCGTCGCCTTCACTATGTGTTTGGTAATCATGGTGTGAGCGTCTTCAAGGAAGTCACCGAGATTGCCGTCAACGTTCTTGTAGGAGACGTGCACGGTGCCTTTGTATTTCGGGAACTCCACGTTGACCCAGTCTTTCTCCTCCGGCGAGTACGGGTCGGGCGTTATCACTGAATATGTCGGGACTTCAAAGCTGTAACGCTGCATCGAGTCAAGCCTGAGATATTGTTTTTCAGGCAGGTCGATGCGGAAATAGCCTCTCGGCTTCGGCTGCGGATTCCTGTCACCACACGATGAAAGGAACACAAACACAAAAGAAAAAGCGAGGACCAGACGCATCACGGCATCGCCTCTTTTATCTCTAATCTCTAATCTATCATTCCTTTTCATTTCTCGTGACTTTAATCTCAATAATATGTCGTTTGTCGGCCTTTTCAATCTGGAATACAAATTCTCCGAACGATGTCGAGAATCCTGCTTCGGGGATACGGCCTTCCATTTCGAGAATCATGCCGCCGAGCGTGTCCGACTCACCTTTCACATCATCGAAGTACAAATCATTGATTTGAAATACTTTGCAGAAGTCCACCAAACTTATCTGCGCCTGAAATACGTATGTCTTGTCGTCAATTTTGTGGTAGTTCTTGTTTTCCGTTATGGCATCGAACTCGTCGCTGATGTCGCCCACGATTTCCTCTAATACGTCTTCCATGGTGACGAGGCCGGATGTGCCGCCGTATTCGTCAACGACGATGGCGATATGGATTTTCTTGGCGCGGAAATCCTGGAAGAGGTCGTTGATTTTCTTGTTTTCCGGCACGAAAAATGCGGGGCGCAGCAGTTTCTGCCATTCAAAGTCATCCTTGTCGAAATACGGGAGGAGGTCTTTGACATAAAGTATGCCTTTTATCTCATCGAGGTCGTCGTCATAGACCGGGATTCTGGAGAAGCCGTGTTCGACGATGAGTTCGAGCAGATGGCTGTATTTCGTCTTATGTTGTATCGCGAAGAGTCTGACGCGCGGCTGCATGATGTCGCTGACTTCCTTTTCGCCGAATGTGGCGATGCCTTGCAGCATGGAGCGTTCCTCCGACTGTGTTTCGTCGGCGGTGGTGAGGTCAACAGCGGTGGTGAGGTCCGACACGGAGAGCGAGCTGACGTTTTTCTTGGCGAGCCGTTTGTCGATGAGTTTCGTGGAACCGACGAGAAGAGCGGTGAGCGGCTTGAAGAAAACCATCAGGCCTTTTATCACCGGCGCGAGCGATGTCGTCAACCCGCGTGCGTTTTTCACGGCGGCGATTTTCGGCACCATCTCCCCGAAAATAAGCAGAAGCGACGTTACGACGACGACATTAATGATGAAGGCCCACACCGGGTTGGCCGCCATGTTGAACATAAGCGACATGATATAAGTCGAGAAAATCGTTATCGTGACGTTCACCAAATTATTGGTAATCAATATTGTGGCAAGAAACGTCTTCGGCATTTTCAGCAGTTCCAGCACGAGTTTGTCAGACCGACGCTCCGAGTCTTCGAGTTCGTTCACATCATTTGGCGACAATGAGAAGAACGCCGTCTCGCTTGCCGATGCGAGGGCGGAGCACACAAGAAGCAGGCAAAGAATCACGAGACAAACCGCCGCCGTCCACGACACGCCTAAAAAGAATGGCTCCATGACTTATTGCTGTTGTGTTGCGTATGCGTTGTACGATGCGTTCGGATCCTGCTGGATGCGGCCTCCGCCGAGGCTCATCATCTTATCCACCAAAATCTCGGTGACATAACGTGTAACATTCTGTGCGTCAACATATTGACGAGTCTTGATACGACCTTCCACGTATATGCTGTCACCTTTTATATAATTACGGCGCCTGTCAGCGATGTCCTGTGCTATCTGTCCGAAATTCACGAGGTTGTGCCATTCGGTCTGTTCCTGCCAGTTTCCGTCCTTGTCGCGGTAACTTTCTGTCGTAGCTAAAGAAACCGACATCTTTTTCGTTCCGTTCTCAAACGTGATGATTTCAGGGTCTTTGCCCAGATTTCCTATCAAAATGACTTTGTTCAAACTTGCCATATTCAACTTTCAGTTTAGTCTGCAAAGGTAATATTTTTTTCAAAGCGGACGGAAATACTTGCATTTTTTGTCAAAAACATCATCAAAAAAAGGCAAAAAAACGTATCTTTCAGATAATGAATGAAAAAAATTAATTTTTTTTTCGTTTAGATAAAAAAATGTATTATTTTTGCAGCCTGAAATTTATCAAAAGTAATAACTAAATATTAAAGACATGACAAAAGCTGAAATCGTAGCAAAAATCGCTGAAAAGACTGGCGTTGAAAAAGGCGCAGCACAGGCAGTGGTCGAATCATTCATGGAGATTGTAAAAGATTCCATCAAGAGTGATGAACCTGTTTACCTTAGAGGTTTTGGTAGCTTCATCAAGAAGACCAGAAAAGAGAAGATGGGCAGAAACATCAAGAAAGGCACATCAATCACTATTCCGGAGCACAGCATCCCGGCATTCAAGCCTGCAAAGACTTTCGTCAACGAACTCAAGTAGTATCAGATTTTAAATTTTTTATACTATGCCAAACGGTAAAAAACATAAAAGGCACAAAATGTCCACCCACAAGCGCAAAAAACGCCTCAGAAAGGATAGACACAAAAAGAAATAATCTCTAAGAGATGATTTCTCACAGGACATAACACAACATTGCGACATTGTTGGCAATGTTGTGTTATTGTTTGTTATTGAAATTCAAACCTTTGTAATATTATGGACAACACAAACACAGTTTCGGAAGTCAACAGAGAACTTGTCATCAGTTCTGATGTTTCAGAGGTTAATATTGTCTTGTTGGAAGACAAACAGCTTGTTGAATTTCACAAGGAGCAGAACAACACCAACTTCGCGGTAGGTGACGTGTATTACGGCCGCATCAAGAAGATCCTTCCCGGACTGAATGCGGCTTTTGTTGACATCGGCAGCGAGAAAGACGCGTTCCTGCATTATTTGGACCTCGGGCCGCAGATCCGCTCGCTCATCGAATACTCTAAACTCGCCAACGAAGGCAAGACGAACCAGGCGACGATGAACAAGTTCCAGCTGAAGCAGGACATCGACAAGGCCGGCAAAATCTCCGACTACCTGCAAGCCGGCGACCAGATTCCGGTTCAGATAGCGAAGGAGCCGATCAACACTAAAGGCCCGCGTATCACGGCGGAGATTTCGTTCGCGGGACGTTACATAGTGTTGGTGCCGTTCGCGAACCGCGTGTCGGTGTCATCGAAAATACGCAGCAACGAAGAACGCACACGTCTCAAACGACTGATCCAGAGCATCAAACCGAACAATTTCGGAGTCATCATCCGCACAGTGGCCGAAGGCAAGACCGTTGACGAACTCAACGCCGACATGAGATACCTAATCGCAAAATGGGACCAGGTGGCGTTCGCGATATACGGCAGCAAGGCACCGGCGAAGTTAGTGAGCGAAGTTGACCGCACGACGGTGATGCTGAGGGACATCCTCAACGAGTCGTTCAATGCGATAACCGTTGACAACCAGGCTCTTTACGAAGAAATACGAAGCTACATATCCACCATCGCCCCGCAGAAGTGCGACATCGTGAAGCTCTACAAAGGCAAGGAGCCTATTTTCGAGAGTTATAACGTCGCTCGGCAGATCAGAGGGCTGTTCGGCAGGATAGTGACAATCAGAAACGGCGTCTATCTCATCATCGAGCACACCGAAGCCATGCACGTCATCGACGTCAACAGCGGCCACCGCGTGAACAAAGACAACTCACAGGAGGAGAACGCAGTGGCGGTTAATTTAGAAGCGGCGGCGGAAATAGCAAGGCAGCTGCGTCTGCGCGACATGGGCGGCATCATCATCGTTGACTTCATCGACATGCACGAGGCGAAGAACCGCAAGCTGCTGTTCGACAAGCTCACCGAAGAGATGGCCAAGGACCGCGCGAAACACACCATACTCCCTGCGACGAAGTTCGGCCTCATCCAGATCACACGGCAGAGAGTGCGCCCCGAGACAGAAGTCACCGTGCAGGAGAAATGCCCCGTGTGCAACGGCACCGGCAAGATAAAGTCATCAATGCTGTTCATCGACGAAATAGAAAGCAACCTCAAATACCTGCTTCTCGACCAGAACGAGAAAGAGGTCACAGTGCAGTTGCATCCTTTCGTCCACGCATACCTCACGGCAGGACTCATCTCGAGAAGAAAGAGATGGATGTGGAAATACCACAAGAAAATCCACGTGCAGGAGGTCAAGTCGTTCCACATGCTACAGTACAACTTCCTGAACCAAAAAGGAGACGAGATAACTTTTTAGTTGAAAGCTATAAAGTTTCAAAGTTTGAAAGTTTCAGGGTTTCAAAGATTGAAAGAAATTAAGTAAACAAGACTTCCGAAAGAAAAAGAAGAGGCGTCACGGTGAAAGTGACGCCTCTGGTTTTTTGGGATGGTTCGCCGAGTAGAAAGATTGAAAACAAATTATTCACAAAACCTTCAGCACATCTATAAATTCATTCTTCGTATAGCCGCCGTCAACTTTGTTGACTTGGAAAATATTGGTGTTTCCATTTACCATACAATCTTCAAATTATATCTCAAAAAAAGGTGTTTTTTTTACAAAATAATATTATCTTTGCAAAAAATTTTGCAATGAATTGGTCTTCATTTACATTTATTGATTTGTTTGCCGGCATTGGTGGAATCAGGCTGGGTTTTGAATCAGTCGGCGGCAAATGTGTTTTTTCTTCCGAATTCGATGAAGATGCCTGCAAGACATACGAAGCCAATTTTGGAGAACATCCTTCTGGCGATATCACAAAAATTAATTCCTGTGATATTCCTGATTTTGACATTTTGCTGGGAGGCTTTCCTTGTCAGGCATTTTCGATTATTGGCAAACAGGAAGGATTCAACAACGAAACCTGTGGCACATTGTTTTTCGAGATTGAACGTATTTTAAAAGACAAATCTCCCAAAGCATTTATGTTAGAAAATGTCAGGAATTTGACAGCGCATGACAATGGCAATACATTCAAAGTGATAATCAATCATTTAACAGCATTGGGATACAACGTTTATTCAAAAGTGCTGAATGCGTTAGATTATGGATGTCCACAAAAGAGAGAGAGAATAATTATCGTTGGATTTAAAGACAATGTTCTGTTTTCATTTCCGCAGCCATTTGAAAAGAGAAAACCTTTATCTGAAATTTTAGAACAAAACGTATCTGAAAAGTATTATGTAAAACCTGCAATAAGAGATTCAAGATTAGTAAGACTAAAAGATAAAAATTATCCAAAGCCTTATATATCACATGAAAATATCGGCGGTTCCATAACACCACATCCTTATTCAGCGGCTTTGCGAGCTGGTGCATCTGCGAATTATATTTTGATAAACGATGAAAGACGACCAACAGAAAGGGAAATGCTGAGAATCCAAGGCTTTCCTGACACATTTAAAATAGTTCTGCCATATAGTAAAATAAAACACCAATGCGGAAATTCAGTCGCTGTCCCCGTTATGAAAGCGGTGGCAAAACAGATGTTAAGTGCTTTGAAAATGATTGTTTCTTAAACAGATACAATCAATTAAAAACAGCAAACATCTTGCTAAACAAGCTGATAGAAGAAATCACATTGGAATTTCCATCAATTAATGATGTACCTCAAATATTGACAGACCGACACTATGAAAACATATCAGATGAATTCTGGAAACATAAGCTGTGAATATAAAAATAGTTGAGCAGCAGCATATTACAAGTTTTTTCCAACTTCATATTTTCTTAAAACCCGCCGTTGTAAAACGCTTCGGTCTGCACATAGCACACAAGATAGAGGTCGTTGAATGTTATCTCCTGATCTGGAAAGTATATGTTGCTCATAATTTGTAAGATGTTATGTATTTAATTTTGCAAAAATACATTTTTCCGAAACATGAGACATGGATTTTGTTGAAAAGCTATTTGTGAAACTTTGGTGAGACCATCATTACAAACCGACATACAACCTGACTTTTTCAATAAATCTTCTTGCCGGGTCAATCATTGGTTTGATTATCTCTTCCGTAGCGCACCAATTGCAGTTGTAGTCCGCCTTTTCCCGCATAGTCTGAAGTTGCGAATAAAACCGTCCTTCATCCGGCAGAAACTTACCCGTCGTGATGTAATGTTGCCCAAATAACATCACAGCACCTTTATGTGAACTGACATTGATATGGTCATGAACAAGCATCGCAGACACCGCATGGAATAACGAGTAATACAACCTGTTTGCAACGACATCCCACAATTCGATTTCTACATTTCTCTCGGCTTGAACCAACAGCCTCGAAGCCTTGTCAAGTTCAAGATCCACAACAATTTTCCTTTCTTCCTCATTTAAACTCATATCAAAACTATTCCTTCTGATTCAACATTTTTGTAAAAAAGAGTATGCGAACTGTTGTCCCATTCATTCTTTGTATATAAAACAGGTATGATAATTTCACCAAGTTCCCATCCGAGAGATGTCAACATATAGCATATTCCATCGTAATCCTGCTGTTCGATTTCCGCTTTGTCGAGCAGCACCAACAAATCCCAATCGGAACCTTCTTTGGCATCGCCTCGAGCGCGAGAGCCATACAAAACAATATGACTTCCATCGGAAATAGTCTCATTTCCAACCTTTTTTATTCTTCCGATTACTTTTTCGTATCTTGTCATATTGTCGAACATGCATTTAATTTTGCAAAAATACATTTTTCCGAAACATGAGACATGGATTTTGTTGAAATTTTCTGATGAAAAACAAAAATCTACGCCCACGGTTTCCAACACTGCAAACTTTTTTGTATTTTTGCAGGTTTAAAAATTGAATATGAAAGAGACAGTACTCAGCGGCATCAGGCCGACAGGAAATTTGCACCTTGGCAACTACTTCGGTGCGGTGAAGAACTTCATCCGCCTTCAGGATAACTACAATTGCTATTTCTTTATAGCTGACTATCATTCACTTACGACGCATCCGCATCCCGATGACCTTCACGGAAGGGTTCGTCAGATCTTAGTCGAATACCTCGCAGCGGGCGTTGACCCGGAGAAGGCGACGCTGTATGTTCAGAGCGACGTGCCGGAAGTACTGGAGCTTTATCTTTTCTTGAATATGAATGCGTATATCGGTGAGCTTGAACGCGTTACGACATTCAAGGAGAAGGTGCGCAAGCAGCCCGACAACGTCAACGCCGGCCTACTCACCTACCCGACCCTCATGGCCGCCGACATCCTCATCCACCGCTCTAACTACGTCCCCGTAGGCAAAGACCAGGAGCAGAACCTCGAGAAAGCCCGCGACTTCGCAGGACGTTTCAACAACATCTACGGCGTGGAATATTTCCCGATTCCGCAGGCATTCAACTTTGGAAACCAATTGGTTAAAGTGCCGGGCCTCGACGGAAACGGCAAAATGGGCAAGAGCGAAGGCGAGGGCAACGCCATCTTCTTGGCCGAAGACGACGCCTCCATCCGCAAGAAAGTGATGCGCGCCAAGACCGACAGCGGCCCGACGGAGATGAACCAGGAGAAGCCGGAAGCCATACAGAACCTCTTCCAGCTCATGAGCATCGTCTCGACACCCGACACCGTGAAATTCTTCGATGACGCCTACAACAACATGACGGTCCGATACGGCGACATGAAGAAACAACTCGCCGAAGACATGATCAGGTTCGTCACCCCGATACGCGAACGCATCCGCGAAATCGATGCCGACGACGACTATATTAATAAGGTGGCGCGCATGGGAGCCGAGAAAGCCCGCGAGAGCGCAGCCAAGACAGTGAAAGAAGTCAGGGAAATCATCGGCTTCAAGCCGTTCTGACTTTACAAACTTTATAACTTTACAAACTTTCCAACTCTATGATAAGTCACGAAAAGGTTCCGGAGCGTGCGGTTTTAGTCGCCGTCAGCACCTACGAGCAGAACAAGGAGAAGACTGAAGAATATCTCGACGAGCTTGAGTTTCTCTTGGAGACGGCGGGCGGAATCACCGTGGGGCGTTTCGTGCAGCCGCTCGACCGGCCTAACAGCGTGACATATCTCGGTTCGGGAAAACTCGAAGAGCTGCATCAGTACGTCAAGGCGGAAAACATCGACATGGCCATCTTCGACGATGAGCTGAGCGCGACGCAGATCCGCAACCTTGAAAAGGAACTTGAATGCCGGATCTTAGACAGGACCAACCTCATCCTTGACATCTTCGCAAAGAGCGCCAAGACCGCCTACGCCAAGACGCAGGTGGAACTCGCTCAGTATCAATACATGCTTCCCCGCCTCACGCGAATGTGGACGCACCTTGAACGTCAACGCGGCGGCATCGGGATGCGCGGCCCGGGCGAGACACAGATCGAGACCGACCGCAAGATAATACGCGACAAAATCGCCTCGCTGAAAGAGAAACTCAAAGAAATCGACATGCAGAAGTCGGTGCAACGCAAGAACCGCCAGCAACTCGTGCGCGTCGCTCTCGTCGGTTACACCAACGTAGGCAAGTCAACGATAATGAACATGTTAAGCAAGAGCGACGTGTTCGCCGAAAACAAACTCTTCGCCACCTTGGACACGACAGTGCGGAAAGTCGTCATCGACAACCTGCCGTTCCTGCTGTCAGACACAGTCGGTTTCATCCGCAAGCTGCCGACACAGCTCATCGAGTCGTTCAAGTCAACGCTCGACGAAGTGAGAGAGTCGGACATCTTGCTCCACGTCGTTGACATCTCGCATCCAGATTTCGAGTCGCAGATCGAGACGGTGAGCCAGACGTTGAGCGAAATCGGAGCCGGTGACAAGAAAGTCATAATGATTTTCAACAAGATAGATGCATATCAATACGAAGTGAAAGAAGAAGACGACCTCACTCCGGCGACGAAACGCAACTACACGCTCGATGACTGGAAGAAGACGTGGATGGCAAAAGGCAGCCCGTGCATCTTCATCTCGGCGAAAGACAAAGAAAACTACCAGGAGTTCAGGGAACTGCTTTATCACGAGATCAAAGACATGCACGCCTTGAAATATCCTTTTGACAATTTCCTTTATTAAAATATAAAGATATGATTATCAACACACATTGCCACATATACGATGAAGCCTTCGACGCTGACCGCGAGGAAGCGTTCCAGCGCGCGCTCGATGCCGGTGTGGGAATGTTGCTGCTTCCGAACACAGACGAGCTTTCAATAAAGCCGATGATGGATTTCTACGAGAAACATCCTGACAACGTGAGAGCTATGATGGGTCTTCATCCAGAATCGGTGAAAGAAGACTACATGAGACATCTCGGCGTGATTGAGAACACTCTCAACGCCCAACTCTCGACTCTTAACTCCGACTTGGTCGGTATCGGCGAAATCGGTTTGGATTTCTATTGGGACAGAACCTTTGAAAAACAACAGGTTGACGTTCTGCATGAGCAGCTGAAATGGGCGAAGGAACTCAATCTTCCGGTTTCCGTTCACACGAGAAATGCGTTTCCGGAGATGTTCAAGGTCATCGACAACGAGCAGGACGGACGCTTGAGAGGCGTGATGCACTGTTTCAACGGCACGTCTGACGAGGCGAAGACGGCGTTGTCGTACGGGTTCGCGCTCGGCATCGGGGGCGTGATAACATACAAAAACTGTTTCGTGAGAGATTTCCTGAACGAGATACCTTTGGAATCAATCGTTTTGGAGACCGACGACCCGTATCTGCCGCCGGTGCCGTATCGCGGCAAGCGCAACGAACCCGCTTACATCGTGAAAACGGCGGAGAAAGTGGCGGAGATTTACAATCTGACATTAGACGAAATTATAGATAAAACTACCGAAAACGCTTCGGCGTTGTTTAAAGTGCCCGCAGGGCACTACCTGAATAGCCGAGTACATGGAACATGTGCCCGGATTTAAAAGATTAAAATTAAAAATTATGAGAAATTCGATTTTGGTTTTATATACAGGCGGCACGATCGGGATGATGAAAGACCCGGCGACGGGCAGTCTCGTGCCGTTCGACTTCGGCAACATCTACGACCACCTGCCTGTCCTGCGCAATTTAGAGTACGGCATTGATTTCTATCCGTTTGAGCATCTCATCGACTCGTCGAACATGACCCCGGATTTCTGGGTTTCGCTGGCCGAGAAGATTGAAGAGAACTACGAGAAATATGACGGCTTCGTTGTGTTACACGGTTCAGACACAATGGCTTACAGTGCATCGGCGTTGAGTTTCATGCTCGAGAACCTCAGCAAGCCCGTGGTCTTCACCGGCTCGCAGCTGCCGATGGGTATGGTGAGAAGCGACGGGCGCGAGAACTTCATCGCGGCCATCGAGATCGCCGCCGCGAAAGATCAGGACGGAATGCCTTGCGTGCCGGAGGTGTGCATCTTCTTCGAGAACGAGCTGCTCAGGGGCAACAGATCGACGAAGCACAACGCCGAGCATTTCAACGCATTCACGACAGGAAACTACCCGACACTCGCCGATGTCGGCATCAAGATAAAATTCAACAGGGAATACATCAGCAATCCGGGCGGCGGAAACCTCATCGTCCACAAGAATTTCGACACGAATGTCGGCATCCTGAAGCTTTTCCCCGGCATCACGCCGGAGTTCGTGCGTCACACGCTGCACACTCCTGGACTGAAAGGGCTAATCATGGAGACCTTCGGCTCGGGCAACGCCCCGACGACGGAATGGTTCATCGACAGCCTGAAAGAGGCCATCGACAACGGGCTTATTATATATAATGTGACGCAGTGCAAATCGGGGTCGGTGGAGATGGGGCGTTATGAGACGAGCCTTGACCTCGACAGGATCGGGGTGATAAGCGGTCACGACATCACGACGGAGTCGGCGTTGGCGAAGATGATGTACCTCATCGGCGAAGGCCTCGACAGAAAGAGCATCGAACACTATTTGCAGACGCCGTTGAGAGGAGAGATGACGGTTTAGGATGTGGCTTGGCAATCAGGTAAAGGAAATTTGATGAAAATTATCAAAATTTTAACGGAGTAAAAAAGACTTGTGCAACTAAAAACAGAAGACATCGGAAATATATTTTGCGCAACTTGCGTGAAAAATCCGGGTGATATGTGTTTAATGAAATTCTATTCCGTTGATAATGCAATATTTAGAAAAAACGGAACGAAATTTTTTAAAAAAAGATATTTTGTTTCAAAATAAATGTTGTTCCTAAAGAAAAAATGTGTAATTTTGACCCGATTTTTTACGGGTTGGAAAAAGGCGTCTGGAGAGATGTCCGAGTGGTTTAAGGAGCACGCCTGGAAAGTGTGTATACTCCAAAAGGGTATCGCGGGTTCGAATCCCGCTCTCTCCGCGAAAAAGAGAATTTGAATGAAGTTAAATTAAGTTAAATAAAAAGAAAATCAATTAAATCAACAAAAAAAAGTAGTAATCAACATTTCACATCATGAAAAAGTTATTTGCTTTGTTAACAGTTGCGGGTTTCTTGACATTCGGAATCAGCAACACACTTCTCGCACAAGAAGAGAACGCACAACCAGCTGAAGCTCAGACAGAACAAGTCGCCGAGGCTCCAGCAGAACAAGTCGAAGAAGCCGTTGAGGCTCCAGCTGCAGCACCGGTAGAAGAAGTTGCTCCAGTTCAGACAAACCCATTGGCAGCACCTGAAACAGATGCTACATTCCACGAAGTCTTGAAGAAACAGTTCATCGATGGTGGCTGGGGCTTCATGAGCGTCATTTTGTTAATCTTGGTTCTCGGTTTGGCAGTGTCAATCGAAAGAATCATCTATTTAACATTAAGCACAACCAACACGAAGAAGCTTCTTGCCGAACTCGAAGCCACGCTCAACAAGGGCGGCATCGAAAAAGCCAAGGACCTCTGCCGTAACACACGCGGTCCTGTCGCGAGCATTTTCTACCAGGGTCTCATGCGCTACAACGACGGTCTTGAAGAAGTTGAAAAATCAATCGTTTCCTACGGTTCAGTCATGACAGGCAACCTTGAAAGCGGCGCGAGCTGGATTTCATTGTTCATCGCATTAGGACCTATGTTGGGATTCATGGGTACTGTTATCGGTATGATCGCGGCATTCGACGCTATCGCAGCAGCAGGTGACATCAGCCCTACAGTCGTCGCAGGCGGTATGAAGGTCGCTCTTTTGACAACAGTGTTCGGTCTTATCGTCGCTGTCATCCTTCAGATCTGCTACAACTTCATCCTCAACAAGATTGAAGGCATCGTCAACGACATGGAAGACTCATCAATCACTTTCATGGACCTGCTCCACGCATTTTCAAAGAAATAATAAACTAACAAAATAGAAAAATCATGGTCGATAAATTATCAAAATACTGCAAATATGGTCTCATAGGCCTCATGGCTCTCAACGTCATCTTCGCCATCATCGTTATGATCTCTGGTCAGAGCAGCGTTGGAACAGCGATGGTCTTCGCATATTGCATGCTTGGATTGACTGTGGTTGCGATTTTGTTTGCACCTATCTACGGAATCATCATCAACCCGAAGAGCATCAAGTCAATTGGCCTTTACGTTGCAATAGCAGCCATCGTGGCACTTCTCGCATGGTTGCTCGCAAAAGGTTCAACGCTTCCTGCCGAATATCTTGAATCAATGGGCGTCACAAGAGGTGTCGAGTCATTCGTTGACTTCTTCATGGTGTTCGTCTATATCATCATCGGTGCAACAATCGCAGCTGTTATCTATTCAGCCGTTTCGAAACTCATTAACAAATAATAAGGAAGGAATCTATCATGGCTCGTAAGAAAAAGAAAGTACCGGAAATCAATGCCAGCTCAATGGCCGATATTTCTTTCTTGCTGTTGATATTCTTCCTCGTTACCACTACGATGGACACAGACAGCGGTCTCACACGCCGTCTGCCGCCACCAGTAGAAAACCCTGACATGGATGTCAAAGTGAAAGAAAGAAACATTTTGAACGTCATGATCAACAAATACGATAAGCTCATGGTCAACGGAAAACCTGGTGACATCTCAACACTTAAAGATATCACAAAGGATTTCATCACACCAAACCCGCACAATGAGAAAGCTCCAGAAGTGGAGACGAAGGAAATCGAGCTTATCGGTAACTTTGTGACAAATAAAGGTGTTGTATCACTTAAGAATGACCGCGGTACTTCTTATATGATGTACATCGCCGTTCAAAATGAATTAGCGAAAGCTTTCAATGAACTCAGAGAAGAAGTCGCAATGAGATACTTCCAGCAGCATTACGCCGACATCACCGACAAAGACAAACTCGATGCCGTGAACAAGGCAGTGCCGGTTCGTATTTCGGAGGCCGAACCTGAAGAAATCAAATAATAGGAGAGAAAAACTATGGCAAAATTCAGAAAAAACGAAGCAAAGGAAGTCCCGGCAATCTCAACCGGTTCCATGCCTGACATCATCTTCATGTTGATCTTCTTCTTCATGGTGACAACCTCAATGCGCGAGACATCATTGAAAGTCAAGATTAAATTGCCGGAAGCGACAGAAGTGCAGAAGCTTGAGAAGAAATCTCTCGTCAGCTTCATCTACATCGGCCCTCCGACTAACACCAAACTTTATGGTACTGAATCACGTATCCAGCTCAACGACCAGTACGCACGTATCGACGACATCATCCCGTTCATCGAGCAGGAACGTCTCGACCGCGCCGAAGCCGACAGACCACTCCTCACAACATCACTCAAAATTCACGATGAAGTCAGAATGGGTCTCGTCACCGACGTCAAGCAGGAACTCCGTAAATGCGGCGCATTCCGTATCAACTACTCAGTGCGTAAAGCCGAATAAAGACATTAGGTCTTGACAATATCAAAGGGAAATCGAAAGGTTTCCCTTTTTTGTTGCAAGTTACTCACAAAACATGAAATTATTTTACGGTTTCAAGCAGTTAATAGGAACCACAAAGACACCGTCTGTTCTTCTGTATGCCTATTTCCTGACACCAAGATTCTTATATCGGGTCAACGTCAACACTCAAAGTCACCGACTTGAAATCGGGAAGATGCTTGAAAACATCAATCTGTTCCTTGATTATCTCCTTGACTTTCAAAGTGTTTGAGCTTCTGTCGATTTTTATCAGAATCTGTTTTATATACTGATTCTTGATTCTGGAGACAACAGGATATTCTGGGCCGAGAAGATTTTGTCTGAAAATAGGACGAAGCTGCTTCACAAAAACATCGGCGGCCTTGTTAAGTTTCTCGTAGTCAACATGTTTCAGCTTTATCAGAATCAGCCTGAAGTAAGGCGGATAGCAGAACTGACGGCGTATCGGCATCTGTTCTTCATAAAACTTCACGTAATCGTGCCTGATGACGTTCAAAATGACCGGATGCGTCGGCTGGAAGGTCTGTATTATAACTTTTCCCTTTCCTCCTTTTCTTCCGGCTCGTCCGCTGACCTGCTCCATCAACTGGAAACTCCTTTCAAAAGCGCGGAAATCGGGGAACGACAACATGCTGTCGGCATCAAGAATCCCTACGGTTTTCACGCGGTCGAAGTCAAGTCCCTTCGTCACCATCTGCGTCCCGACGAGTATGTCGGTCTCCTGATTTTTAAACTGTTCGAGGATGAACTGATAGCTATTTTTCGAGCGTGTCGTGTCGAGGTCGAGGCGTGCGCACCGAGCTTCCGGAATAAGAATGTTCAGGTCCTCCTCCACCCTCTCGGTGCCGAAACCTTTCATTTTCACGTCGGTGCTGCGGCATGACGGACATTCGGCGGGGACGCTCATCGTATAGCCGCAATAATGACACTTCAGCACGTTTTGCGCCTTGTGATACGTCATCGAAACATCGCAGTTGATGCATTGCGGAACCCAGTTGCAAACGCCGCATTCCAACCTCAATGAGAAACCTCTCCTATTTTGGAAAAGAATAATCTGGTTTTTGTCTTCAAGCGTGTTTTTCATCGCATCGACGAGCACGCTTCCGAAGTTCGCCTGAAGAAGCTTCCGCCAGCGTTCAACGCGCATGTCGTCAACGACAATCTCCGGCATCTCCACGCCGCCGTATCTTTCCGACAAGGTGACGAGTCGGAAACGACCTGTCCGCGCATTGAAATAACTCTCGAACGAAGGCGTCGCGGAACCGAGAATGACATCAGCACCGTGCATTTTCGCAAGGATAACCGCAAGGTCGCGGGCGTTATAACGCGGAGCCGGATCGATTTGCTTGAACGAGGCGTCGTGTTCCTCGTCAACGATAATCAGACCCAAATCGGAAAACGGAAGCAAAATGGAGGAACGGGAACCGATTATCACCTGATATTTTGACGACTTCGTCTTCTCGAAATCCAAAACCTGATTCCAAATTTCCACGCGTTCCATATCGCTGTAACGCGAATGATAAACTCCGACCTTATCGCCGAAATATTTCTTCAACCTGTTGATTATCTGTTCAGTCAGGGCAATTTCAGGCAAAAGATAAAGCACCTGCCTCCCGTTGTCAATCGCTTCCTGGATGAGTTTTATGTAGATTTCTGTCTTTCCGGAAGAAGTGACACCATGAAGCAGCACGGGAATTTTCTTCTCAAATCCCAAATGAATTTCCTCAAACGCAATTTGTTGTTTTTCAGTAAGTTCAATTGACGAGACATCAGTAAGTGCCTTGAAATTCTTTAGTCGGCTGACTTTTTTCTCATAGACGTTGAAAACGCCTTTTTCGGTCAAGGCTTTGAGGACAGAAGTATTTGCTTTTGCTTTTTTCAAAAGTTCTGAAGCCAAGACATCGTTGTCGGCGTTACCGCCAATCACGAAGAACGACATCACGACTTCAAGCTGTTTGTAGGCGCGTTTCGTGAGATCGTCCATCAGTTCGTGCAGTTTCTCATCGGCACGATATTCGGCGGTGAGACCCACGAAACGCTCGTATTTCGCCTTGAATTTCTGGTCAAGCTCCTCCTCCATCACAATGATCTTCTTGTCGATCATCGTCTTGATGAGAGGCATAACTTTCTTATAACCAATGATTTTACTCACTTCACTGATTGTCAGTTTCGGCTGAATCTGCAATGCCTCAACGATAAGATATTCAAAGTCGGAAAGAGCCTGCGCATCGAGTTCAAAATCCTCTGAAATCATTATCTTCGACTCGCTCGACAGTTTCATAGCAGACGGCAGGGCGGCCTGCATCACCTCACCGATGTGGCAGAGATAATAATCACAAATCCAATTCCAGAATTTAAATTGAACCTGATTGACGACAGGAAACTCGTCAATGACATCGGTGATGTATTTAACATTCTCACAATCAGGCACTTGTTCTGAAATATCGCTTATCAGTCCGGACATTATCTTTGATTTCCCGAACTGAACCACGGCCCGCTGCCCGACTTTCACCACATCGTTAAGTTCAAAAGGAACACGATACGAGAACGTCCCCGGCACCGGAATCGGCAGAATTATCGAAGCGAAATACGTTTTTCTTTCCATTTTTCACGCTGAATTTTTTCTCTCGCAGAAAAAGCAGAAACATTTAATTTTTTTTGCAAAAGTAATTATTTTAGAAACTTCTAAATATTAAAAATCACATTTTTTCAACATAAATTTCCATGCAGGAATAACATTAATTTTATGTCCATCCTTTTCTATGACGTTCTCTTCATCATGCGTGATTATCAATAAATTAGATGTTCCGGTCGAGATTGAAGCCTCAATAAGTCCATCTATTTCACGTCCGCGCGTCTCTGCATCCGACAAATCCCATGACACTTGAACGGCCGCCATCACAGAATCTTCATGCTGAACAATAAAATCACATTCTTTTTTCCCTTGATAATATGTGATTTTTGTAAGTTCGCCAGCGTTCCTCAACAAATGCAACAACACGCCGTTTTCGAGTAGTTTGCCGTCATCTTGACTTTGAGGGAGCAATATCGCCTGCCGCATTCCGTTGTCGATAAAATAGTATTTCATCAACGAATGCTGCTCTTCGACTAAAGAAGCAGTGAATTTCGGCACACGCAGGAACATGAAACATTCGCAAACATAATCTGCCCAACAATACAAATCATCTTTGGAGATCTTAAGTCCTTGAGAACGAATATCATTATAAATTGAATTTATAGATGTCGGTTTCGTCAAATTATTCATCAGTCGCTTGATGAAATAGCGAAGCACACCAATATTCGTGATATTATATCTCTCAACCAAATCGCGGAAAAGCATTGTGTTATAATAACTTTGCAGTATCTTGTCACGCAGCAGCTGTTCGCTATTCAAGACAATTTCAGGGAAAGCACCGCATCGGTTATATGTGTCCCAAGCCAGACGAACTTTTACCGTCTCATCTTCCGTGAGAAATTCAGTTTTAATTTTCAAAAAAGAACAATATTCAGAAAAACTCAATGGATAAGTGCGATATTCAAGTCCCCAGCCACGCAGAGTCGTCGATATTTCACGACTGAGCATTTTTGCGTTACTTCCACTGATATACAAGTTTTTACAATAACTTTTGAAAAGTCTGACCACAAACAACTCCCAGCCATCAATGATTTGTATCTCATCAAAAAACATGTATATTCCCTTCAAATCCACAATCGGATACAGTTCTCTATATGCTTCTATGACCAAATCGAGATTCTCAACGCCCATATTTGCAAGACGTTCATCATCGAAGCCAATCCAAAGAATTTTTTTCTTATCCAAGCCAGAAGCAACCAACTTGTTAATTACCAACTGCATACGAGACGATTTTCCAGATCTTCGAACACCTGGGATTGTAATAATCATGTTCGGAGAAACAGGCAAAGATTCATCACGTTCGATGACTGGATATGGAATTTCATTTTGTTTCAACAAGATCAATTGCTTCAGAATATCTTTCAACATACAACCAAAATTATTACGATGCAAAAATACACTTTTTCCTAAAATAAAGGAAAGTTTTCAGAATTTTTTCCTAAAAAAAAGGAAAGATTTTCAGTTTACAGAAAAGTCAGAGGAATAATCGGCTGTTTTTGAAAAAAGTCAGAGGAATAATTTTGAAACGAATATTCTTTCCTAAAATAAAGGAAAGTTTTTTAAATTATTTCCTAAAAAAAAGGAAACTATTAAGATTCAAATAAAATGAAGAGGAATAATCAGCGTTTTTTCAGAAAAGACAGAGGAATATTTTGATGAAAATTCCAACTGTTTACTTTGCATAATTTTATTATTTTTGAATCTTGATAAATATTCAGTCTATGAAACATAAATTATTGATTATCTTAATATTAGCATTTTATTCAAATGCTTTTGCACAGAATTATGTCGCCGATGCCGACAAAAATTACAAGGAAACGGTAAAGACAGTGATGCTTTACCCGACAGGCTATGAGTTGGACAAACCAATTATTTCGTTAGACAACATGGAAAACGCGCTGCAACTTGAGTTCGACATCCTGACAAGCGAGGCTCCGTATCTGCACTACACTTACGTTCACTGCGACCACAAATGGCAGCCCGACGGATTGCAGAAACACCAATATATCAATGGTTTTCAACAAAATGAACTCCTCAACTACGAATTTTCACTGAACACTTTCATCGACTACGTGCATTTCGAGCAGCAGTTCCCGACGGAAGATATGATGCCATCCGTTTCCGGGAATTATCTCCTCGTCGTTTTCGGCGAAGAGCCTGACGACATTTATTTCACAAGAAGATTTATGGTCGTTGACAACAATTCCGTCATCGATGTGACGATGCCGCGTTACCCGTTTGACCTGAATCTCGGCAAGGAACAGCAGGAGATTGACATCGAAATAAGTTACCCGGAAATGTTCAACAACCGCCCCGATGAATATTCTTTCGTCACAATCCAGCAAAACGGCCGCTGGGACAACGCCGTCGTCGGACTGAAACCGACTTACATCTATCCGGAGAAACTTTCTTATATCAACAACGAAAAAACCGTCTTTGAATCTGGCAATCAATATCTTAGGATAAACACAAGCAACTTCGACACACGTCCGGAAAAGACCAGGACAGTATATCGCGAAGACGATTATTATGTCGTCACGCTTTACCACGACACCAAGCGCAACCACGTGACTTACACCGAGGAACAAGACATCTACGGTTTGATGAGCATTTATCTCGAAAAGAATTATCTCGACCCAAGGATTGAAGGCGACTACGCCCGCGTTGATTTTGCGCTCGACTGGCCCGATTACATGATGGACAAAGACGTTTACATCCTCGGCGCCATCACCAACTGGCGGCTCGACGACGATTCCAAGATGGATTATGATTTCAACGAAGGCTGCTACAAAAAGAGCCTGATGCTCAAGCAAGGCTACTACGATTACATGTATGTCGCCAAAGACCGCAACAGCGGCAAGACCACGCTCGAGCCGATAAACGGCAACTTCTGGGAGACCGACAACCTCTACACGGTTTATCTCTATGTTCACGACCCGAATATGATTTACGACCAACTCATTGGTTATTATACAATTAGGTCGCAGCAAAAATAAATTTCGTCACGCAGATTTCGCTGATTAACGCCGATTTTATGAAAAAGATTTTTGTCACCGCATTTATTTTCATGCTTTTTGCATCGTGCCAAAGACAGCAAAAAATGAATTACTCCGGCGTGACGCAGGGAAGTTATTTTTCAATAACATATTTTGATGAAGAAGGACGAAACTTTGAAAACGAGATAGATTCGATTTTCGAGGCCGTTGACAACTCAGTCTCGCTTTGGAACGAAAATTCGATTATAAGAAAAGTGAACCGCAACGAAGATGTCGTTGTGGATCAGATATTTAAAGACAATTTCGAGTGGTCGCGCAGAGCATCGGAGTTTTCCGGCGGCGCATTTGACGCGACGATAGGGCCGTTGGTCTCAGCATGGGGTTTTCATTACAAAAAAGAACTTGAAATGACACCAAAAACGGTTGATTCCATCCGCCAGCTCGTTGATTACCGAAAGATTGAAATTATCAACGATAAAGTCGTGAAAGCCAATCAAAATATGACTTTGGATTTCAACGCCGTGGCGCAGGGTTACACTGCGGACTTGGTCGGCAAGTTATTGGAAACCAACGGCATTTACAATTATCTCGTTGATGTCGGCGGCGAAATCATGGCTCACGGCGCGAAACCAAACGGCGAGGAATGGATCATCGGAATCGAGAAACCCGCCGAGAACTTCGACTCGGAGCGTTCGGTTCAAATCAAGATAAATCTCAAAGACAGAGGCATCGTGACTTCCGGGAATTACAGAAAATACATCGAAAAAGACGGGGTTCGCTACTCTCACAGCATCGACCCGAAAAGCGGTTATCCGGTGCCGCAAGACCTTCTGAGCGCGACAATCATCACCGAAAACGCGACATGGGCCGACTGCCTTGCATCCATCTGCATGTTCGTCGGAAGAGAAAAGGCCATCGAACTTCTTGAAAA
>JAUNNU010000114.1 GCA_030537295.1 Bacteroidia bacterium | reverse complement strand
GGGGGGGTAAAATCAAAACGCTGTTCGTCAAAACCGGCGAACTAACCCGTTGATTATTATATTGTATGTGCGTTTTACTCATAGGCCGCAAAATTACATCTTTTTTCAATACCGCAAACATTTTTTTTGATTTTTTTTCATACGTGACGGACATCATGCCGGGCACACGTACCGGGCGGCTCCAGACACACGTGGCGGGCGATTCCGGCCGCATGTGATGTATATGCCGGGCACACGTGCTGCGTACCCGGTTATTAAGGTTCTGCCCTCCGGGCAGCTCGGACACAAACAGGCAGCTGGCGCACAAGGAAGAAAAACCTCGTGCGCCAGCCACTTTTTACTTTATGAACTTTCAACTAAAGATACTCCAAGAAGCAGGTGATTTCCTCATCGAGAATCTTTGCCATGTTTTCCTTCAGTTCATCGCGTTTCGCCTTCTTCACGGCATCCGACAACTGATTGATGACCCTCAACTCATCACGAATCTCCTCCTTGTAATATTCGATATATTTGGAGTCCAACGACTTGTAATAGCGAAGGTTATCCAACGAGTTGGCGAGAAGTTTGTTCACCATCTCATCGCCTTTCTCCATTGCGCCGGCGGCGTAATATATTTCGGGATAATACACCATGTAGATGTCGAACGGAATCTTTTCATCGGGGAAGAAATAGAGGCATTTGTCGAGCACTTCCACCGCCCTGTCGTGATCCTTTTGGTTGACTAAAGCCTGTGCGAGACGCATGTAAGCCTGCTTGACGTACAATATGTTACGCATACTTTCCGGGTCAACTGTCACATTCGGGTCGTTGAGGTTGCCCCAGCGCGCCTTGTTGACGAGGAGGTCGTAGGAGCCTTCGACATAAACGCCGCCGGCACTTTTATAATAATTGGTGGCCGGGACCGGCATGAAACGGTGCGACGGGCCTTCCTGATGCAGATATTTGTCGATGCCGAGGACATCCGCAATGTCGCTGAGGCTTGTGAAATACACAGCTCTCTCCCAGTTGTTCGTCGCCATGAAGTCGAGGAGCATGAGCTCATTCTTGACGATGGTGCGTGTGCTTGAAGGTATTGTCCAGACAATCTCATCGACGATCTTGTCTTTCATGCTTTCAGGCACTATGCCGTTGGCGATGACTTTCTCTTTGTCAACAGTGATTTTCAGCTTCCTTGTCGGGAAATAATTCACTTTCTTGCCCGACATGTCGGTGCCTTTGGTGCGAGGATTTTCGCTTCTCACGAAATCAATCACGTCTTTAAGTTCGACCGGGCCTTCGAAAACCTCCTGAATAAGAATCTGCTCGTTGACGCCGTTGTCGTATTGAGCCGGTGTCAGCGAAAGCGGAAGTTTCTCTGAATCATATATCTTGCGACCCATCTGATGGACGTACCAATAACCCGATGAAAGCATGAAGTTGCAGACGCGGACATCAGTGCGGTAGCCTTCAACCTCCTGGACGTACCAGAGCGGGAATGTGTCGTTGTCGCCGCGGGTGAAGATCACGGCGTTTTCGGGAAGCTCGGTGAGGTAGTTCTTGCCCCAGTCGAGAGCCGATGTCTTGCCGGAACGGTTATGTCCCTCCCAGCCCTGCGCCGCCATAAGAACCGGCAGACCGAGGCAGAGTATTGACACGACCGCTGTCGCAACTTTCTGATTCTTAACGGCTTTATGTGCGAGTTCGATAAGTCCGAGGACGCCGAATCCGATCCATATCGCGAAGGCGTAGAAAGCGCCGGCGTATGAGTAGTCACGTTCACGCGGCTGATAAGGAGTCTGGTTTAGGTAAATTATGATGGCGAGACCTGTCATGAAGAAGAGCAGGAACACTATCCAGCAGTTCTTCGGGTCGCGTTTTATCTGGAAGAACAGTCCGACGAGACCGAGAATCAGCGGCAGGAAATAATATTCGGTGCGAGCCGCGTTCTGCATGCTTCTCGGCAGGTTGTCCTGACGTCCGAGCCGTGCGTTGTCGATAAAATCGATGCCGCAGACCCAGTTGCCGTTTTCAATCTCGCCCTGCCCCTCGGTGTCGTTCTGACGGCCCACGAAGTTCCACATGAAGTAACGCCAGAACATCCATCCGCATTGATAGTCAACGAAGAATTTCAAATTCTGCCCGAAAGTAGGAACGAGGACGCGTTCACGTGTGCCGTTGGGTGTCATCTGCGTCGTGACGCGCATCTTCGACTTGTCGATATACCGCTCGTAAGTGTTCTTGTACTGCGACCTCGAGCTGTTCCACATGCGCGGGAACAAAGTCTTGACGTTGTCGTCATACACAAGCTCGCCCGGGTTTTTGGCTATCTCGACATATTTTCCTTTCACCTTGTCTTTCTTATAAACCGGAGCCCCTTCTGTCACATCGTAATATTTTGCCGTATAATATTGTCCGTAAACCAACGGCCAGCTGCCGTATTGCTCACGTTTCAGGTAAGAAAGCATCGAGATGGCGTCTTTCGGCTCATTTTCATTAATAGGTGTATTCGCATTGGCGCGGATTGTCAACATGAAGAATGAAGAATATCCTATCACGATAAACATGAAACAGAGTATCGCGGTGTTCAAGACGACACGGTTATTCTTCGCAGTGACCCATAAGCCCCAGACTATCAACGCAGCGAGCAGCAGGAAGTAGAATATTGTGCCGAAATTGAACGGGAGACCGATTGTATTTACAAAGAACAGCTCGAATTTCCCCGCTAAAGAAACTATCGCCGGAATGAGAAACACCTGTATGAATCCGACGAGCACCACCGCGATGACGCCCGACCAGAAGAATCCCTTCCATGAGAACTTGTATTTCTTGAAATAGATGACATACACAATTGCCGGAATCGCCAGCAAATTCAGGAGGTGAACGCCGATTGACAGACCTATTATGTATGCGATGAAGAGAATCCAGCGCCAGTGCCTTTCGGTGTCGGCGGCCTGTTCCCATTTCAGGATCGCCCAGAACGTTATCGCCGTGAGGAACGACGACATCGCATATACCTCGCCTTCCACAGCGTTGAACCAGAACGAGTCGGTGAATGTGTAAGCCAACGCACCGACAGCGGCGGCGGCGATTACGCCAATCTGATTGTTTCTCGGCGACTTCTCACCGTCCTTCATCCAGACCTTCTGCGCAAGCATGGAGATTGTCCAATACAGGAACAAAATCGTGAAGCTGCTGCACAAGCAAGACATCACATTGATCATCATTGCCACTTTCGTGACATCACCAAAGGCGAAAAGGCTGAAGAAACGGCCTATCAATTGGAACAAAGGTGCTCCTGGCGGATGTCCGACCTGCAACTTGAATGCTGTTGAAATGTACTCGCCACAGTCCCACCAACTCACTGTCGGCTCCATGGTGAGGAAATAGACGATGGTGGCTATCAAGAAGACGCCCCACGCCACGATGTTGTTTAACTTTTTGAAACTCATTGTTTTAGTTTATAAAGTTTGTAGGTTTATAAATCAAAAAAAATCCTGTATTCATTCCGAATATAGAATTTGCAAAGGTAGTGTTTTTTCAAAAACAAATGCAGTTTTTTTGAAATTATTACATTTTGTAAAAAATTTTCGCAAAAAATCTTAACATATCAAAAAAAGTAGTACTTTTGCACCGCTTTTTGACGGAATGATGTCGAGTGGTGTAATGGCAGCACTGCAGATTTTGGTTCTGCCTGTCAAGGTTCGAATCCTTGCTCGACAACATCATAAATTCGAGAAGACCTGCTACAGGAGTAGTGGGTTTTTTTATTATAGGTTAATATGATAGCTAAAGAGAAAATCATCAGTTTGGCCGAGGAGGCCTTGAAAGAAACAGACCGTTATGTCGTCAACGTGACCGTTGGGAACGACAATGTGATTGAACTTTTCATCGATTCAGACACGGCGGTGACGATAGACGACTGCGTTGAACTGAGCCGTTTCATCGAGGAGCATCTCGACAGGGACGTGGAAGACTTCGAGTTGAGTGTGTCGTCGGCAGGCATCGACGAGCCGCTCTTGATGACGAGGCAGTACGGCAAATACGTCGGCGGCAACGTCTTCATCACAAAGGACGACGGCGTGAAGAAAATGTACAAACTCATCAGCTTCAACGAAGAAGAAGTTGAAGTGCAGGAGGCGGAGCCGAAGAAATACGGCAAGCTGACGAAGATCATATATCATGACAACGAGACAATTCAGACAGGAAAAATAAAAGAAATAAGACCATACATTAAATTCTAAAAAGATGGATACATTGAACAATTTAATCGACACCTTCTCGGAATTCAAGGAATTCAAGAACATCGACCGCGAAGCCATGATGCGCATTTTGAGTGACGTGTTCAAGGCGATGCTCGCCAAGAAATACGGCAGCGACGAGTTCTTCGACATCATCGTCAACATCGACAAGGGCGACCTTGAGATATATCACACCCGCACAGTCGTTGAAGACGGCGAGGTTGAAGACGATCTTGCGGAAATCGCATACTCCGACGCTATCAAGATTGAGCCAGACTTTGAAGTCGGTGACGAAGTAACAGAAATCGTCAACTACCATGAGTTCGGACGCCGCGAGATTCTGGCAATCCGTCAGAACCTCCAGGCGAAGATCCAGGAGTACGAGAAGGAGAACATATATTTGAAATACAAGGACAAAGTCGGTGAAATCATCAACGCCGAGGTGTCACAGTCATGGCGCAAGGAGATCATCGTCGTTGACGAAGAAGGCATCGAGTTAGTTCTGCCTAAAGCCGAGCAGATCCCTGCCGACATTTACAAGAAAGGCGACGGCATCCGCGCCATCGTCAAGACCGTCGAGAACAAGAACGGTTCACCTGTCATCACGTTGTCGAGGACTTCGGAGATTTTCTTGCAGAGACTTTTCGAGCAGGAAGTCCCAGAAGTGTGCGACGGCCTCATCACCATCCGTAAGATTGTCCGCGAGCCTGGCCAGAGAGCCAAGATCGCCGTCGAGTCATACGACGACAGAATCGACCCTGTCGGCGCATGCGTCGGCATGAAAGGCTCACGTATCCACGGCATCGTGAAAGAACTTCGCAACGAGAACATCGACGTGATCAACTTCACTACCAAACCGGACCTGTTCATCACCAGAGCGTTGAGCCCGGCCAAGATTTCCTCAATCGTGATTCACGAAGCTAAGAAACTCGCGGAGGTATATATGGAAAACGACCAGGTCAGCCTCGCCATCGGCAAGGGCGGATACAACATCAAACTCGCGGGAAGACTCACCGGCTACGACATCGACGTCTATCGTAATTCTGACGAAGTAGATATGGAAGACGACGTTGACCTCGTCGAGTTCAAAGACGAGATTGACGAATGGGTCATCGAAGCACTCAAGAAGATGGGTTGCGACACGGCGAAGAACGTATTGGCATACACACCCGATGAAGTCGCGACACGCGCCGACCTCGAAGTCGAAACAGTGGAAGAAGTGTTCAGGATTCTTGAAGCAGAATTTGCCGAAGACGAGAACTGATCTTTCAAAAATTAAAACAATATAAGAGGCGAAAAAGAATCATTAATTAAAAAAGTTTTCTATGTCCGAAGAAAAAACCATCAGATTATCAAAAGCCGCACGCGAGTTTAACGTAGGTGCATCGACCATTGTGGAATTCTTATCGAAGAAAGGTCAGGCCATTGACCCGTCACCTAACACGAAACTCACAGCGGAGCAATATGCCTTGGTCGTGAAGGAATACCATGGCGAGAAAGAAGTGAAGAAAAACGCCGACCAACTCGGCAACATGACATTCAAAGGCGAGACCGTCAGCGTGGAAGTTATAGACAAACCTGTCGATGCTAATGAAGAGAAAGTCATTACGATAAAGACGAACTCCATCCCGGCAGAGGGAACGGATGCCCCGGCGAAAGAAACCGTGGAAGAAGTTAAAGAGCCAGCCAGCAGACAGGCTGCGAAACCGAAGAAACCAACGGTCCCAGTCGTGGAAGAACCCGTCAAAGAAACGGCGGCAGAATCCGTTAAAGAGCCAGCCACCGAAGAAAAGAAAGAGGTCGTGGAAGAGGCCAAGCCACAAGAGAAAGCCAAGGCCGAGCCTGAAGTCGAGAAACCAGTTTCAAAAGAAGCGGCAGAAGCCGTCAAACTGAACGTGGTCGGGAAAATCGAGCTTCCTGATGTGAAAAAAGCCAGTAGTGAAAAAGGCAACGGACAGCCAAAGAACGAAGGCAAGAAAAACGAGAACCGTCAGCAGAAGCCTGCACAGCAGCAGAAGCCACAGCAGCAGAAACCCGCACAGCCGAAGCCTGCCCAACCTCAAACGAAACAAGGTCAACAGCAGACGAAACCAACACAGCCACAACAGAAGCCAGCCCAACCTTCACAAGCTGACCAGAAAGCCATGGCTGCACAGGCGGCAAATACCGACAACCCTGTCAACTTCATCCCGACAAAGGTGAAGAAACTTGAAGGCCCTAACATCCTCGGCAAGATTGAACTCCCTTCGGAACGCAAACCGAAAGGCAAGCCTGTTGAGACATCGGGTGACGAAAAGGCTTCCAAAGACAAGAAGAAAAAACGCAAACGCATAGGCAACAGCCCCGTTGATCCAAACGAGATCGCGAGACAGGAGAAGCAGAAAGGCGGCAAGCAGCAAGGTAAACAACAAGGCAAACAGCAGGGGCAAGGCGGCAAACAGCAGGGGCAGAACGGCAATCAGAACAAGCCTGGCAATGACAACCGCAACAAAGACCGCTTCAAGAAAGGCAAGCAGCCGATAATCGAAGAGAAGACAGAACTCACCGACGAAGAAATCAAGAACCAGATCAAAGAGACTCTGGCTCGTCTGAACCCGCTCGGTAAGTCGAAGACCTCAAAGCACCGCCGCGAGAAACGTCATAACATCCAGAACGAGCTTGAGGAGGAAAGAATGCACGAAATGGAGGAAAAGAAGATCCTCAAGGTCACGGAGTTCGTCACCGCCAACGAATTGGCCACGATGATGAACATCCCTGTTACCAAGGTCATCGCCACCTGCATGAGTCTCGGCATGTTCGTCTCCATCAACCAGCGTCTTGATGCGGAGATCCTTCAGGTCGTGGCGGAGGAGTTCGGTTTCAGTGTCGAGTTCACGAGTATCGATGTCCAGGAGGCTCTCGCAGAAAACGACGAGCCTGACAATCCGGAAGACCTCGTCCCGAGAGCGCCGGTCGTCACCGTCATGGGTCACGTTGACCACGGCAAGACCAAGCTCCTCGACTATATCAGAAGCACCAACGTCGTGGCTGGCGAAGCCGGCGGCATCACACAGCACATCGGCGCATACGAAGTGAAGACCGCATCAGGCAAGAAAGTGACATTCCTCGACACTCCTGGCCACGAGGCGTTCACCGCCATGCGTGCCCGTGGAGCCAAGATCACCGACGTCGCCATCATCGTCATCGCCGCTGATGACAGCGTGATGCCTCAGACCATCGAGGCCATCAACCACGCCCACGCCGCCAACGTGCCTATCGTCTTCGCTATCAACAAGATAGACAAGCCGACCGCCGATCCGCAGAAGATCTACAGACAGCTCGCCGACATGAACATTCTCGTCGAGGAATGGGGCGGAAAGGTTCAGTCACAGGAAATATCAGCGAAACAAGGCATCGGTGTCGATGAACTCCTTGAAAAGGTCCTTCTCGAAGCCGAGATGCTCGACCTCAAAGGCAACCCTAACCGTCTCGCCAAAGGCTCCGTCATCGAGTCAGCTCTCGACAAAGGACGCGGTTATGTCGCGAAAGTGTTGGTTCAAGAAGGCACTTTACGCGTCGGCGACATGGTTCTCGCTGGAACGACATACGGCAAGGTCAAAGCGATGTTCAACGAACGCAACCAGGCACTTAAGGAAGCCGGACCGTCAACGCCATTGTTGTTACTTGGTCTGAACGGTGCGCCTCAAGCCGGCGACAACTTCAATGTCATGACCGACGAACGCGAGGTCAAAACCATCGCAAGCCGTCGTCTGCAATTGCAGCGCGAACAAGGCATACGCACACAGAAACATATCACTTTGGACGAAATCGGCCGCCGCATCGCCATCGGCGACTTCAAAGAACTCAACATCATCGTCAAGGCTGACGTTGACGGCTCAGTCGAAGCTCTGTCCGACTCATTGCTGAAACTCTCAACAGAAGAAGTGCAGGTGAACATCATCCACAAGTCAGTGGGTGCCATCAGCGAGGCGGATATCATGTTGGCATCAGCGTCCAACGCCGTCATCGTGGGCTTCAACGTCCGTCCGACGATGCAAGCACGCAAAATTGCGGAGCGTGAACAGATCGACATCAGGCTGTACTCCATCATCTACACCGCCATTGAGGAAATCAAGTCGGCCATCGAAGGCATGCTCGCCCCTGAAATTCAGGAGGTTGTCACATGCAACATCGAAATCCGCGAGGTGTTCCACATCAGCAAGGTCGGAAACATCGCCGGCTGTATGGTCCTTGACGGCAAGGTCAACCGCCAGACGAAGGTGCGTGTCATCCGTGATGGCATCGTGGTTCACACCGGCGCACTCGGCTCACTGAAACGTTTCAAAGACGACGTCAAGGAAGTCAGTGCCGGATTCGAATGCGGTCTTAACATCGATAACTTCAACGACATCAAGGTTGGAGACATCATCGAAGGTTATCAGGAAAAAGAGGTTTCGAGGAAACTTTAGTAGAGAGTAAAATTTTTGATTTTATTATTAGCTGGCGTGCGAATGTTTCCCTTTCGTGCGCCAGTTTTTTTTAGCAAAAACAAAGCCCCAAGCTAAACGTTATCACATTGTTTATCAGAGATTTGAGAATTTCTTCGTAAACATTTAAGAATTTTTTCTCAATGAATTGAGAATTTTCTGACAGAGATTTGAGAATTTTT
>JAUNNU010000226.1 GCA_030537295.1 Bacteroidia bacterium | reverse complement strand
AAAACTTATGGCTGGCAGCGTGTATCATCTGTATCAGTAACTACAAATCTTAAAAGTTCAGTTCCCACTCTCCACTTTCGACGTGCGATGTTAAACCGTTACTGGTCACGTCAGCATCACAACCGACAGGTAGAGTTACGTTTATCGTCACCTTACCTGTCGGATGTTTTAGTGCATGCACACGTACTTCACCATAGATAGTTTCCGTTGACGCAGCCACTTCTGTTATATTGCCTACGAGCTGCGGACGGATGTCAAGATGTTGCATACCGTGTGTGCCTTCCTTCTGTCGTATGCCTGCTACCGAGGTATAAAACCACTCGTCAATCTGAGCCATCATAAAATGATTCCACGAACTTCCGTGACGCGGATCCCATTGCTCAGTCAGTGTTGTCGCACCAAACTTCAACTGATAGCCATACCCAGGTGCTTCATCGTGGTTGAACATGCTGCAAACAAGTTCATCCTGCCCATTCTGTGCAAGGGCTTGTATGAGATAACGATTGCCTACATCGCCTGTGGTAAGTCTGTCACCATGTTTGTGTATGTCGTTGATAAGCGTCTGCAGCACAGAATCCTTGTTTTCTCCACAAATTCCCAAGAACAATGGAAGGGCGTTTGCACACTGTGAACCTGATGTGTAAGAACAAGAATCTGGGCGATAGAAATGATTGTTGAAACTATTTGTGACGCTTGCGCACAGTGATGCATAGCGTTCAGCTTCATCAGCATACCCTGCCATCACGGCCGCACGCTGCATCAACTGCAAATCGTAGATGTAATGAGCAGTTGCAACCAACGCAACAGGAGTGTTACGACTAAAGCCTGCCGCCCAAGGGCCATAGTCATACCAGTCACCAAGGCCGAAATCAAGTATATTATCTTGTGCCCTTGTACCGAGATAATCGACATATTTCCGCATGGAATCGAAGTTTTCTACGATTAGCGTACTATCGCCATATTGGTCATAGTACATGAAAGGAAGTATGATTAGCGTCGAACTCCATTCAGGCGAATCATCGAAAAGATTGCCGAAACTAACGTATTGTGGAGCCGTTGTCGGCACCATTCCGTTTGCTTTTTGTGTGTCGGTGATATCGCGTATAACCTTTGGTATATACGTTTTCATGTCGTAGTTGAAAAGCAGACTTGGTCCATTCAAGTGATCTTGTTCCAGCCAACCCAGTTTTTCCCTGTGAGGACAATCGGAAAGTACTGCCTGCATATTGCTTCGCTCTGCACGTTCTATCAGCCGATGTGTGCGAGTGAAAAGTTCATTGCTACACTTAAAAGTGCCCATTTCATCGGCAGAATTATACACGAAGCAACTATTCAATGCATAGATAACAGGCAGTCCCGAAGGGTTCGGTTCGCCTTGCATCACCGCACCTTCAATCTGTATGTAGCGGAAGCCATAGTAAGAGAAATGCGGATGCCAAGTGTCTATTCCTTTTCCGCGTAGGGTATATTCATAAAAATGCTGACGCCCTGTCTGGCGTTGGTCACACACACCTTGAGTGGTGAGACGCTCTGACACGTACATTTTAATCTTCTGCCCCCGCTTGCCCGACACACTTATTTCAGGAAATCCTGCAAGATTCTGCCCCATGTCAGCAACAATGACTGAAGGATGCACAGCATCTCTTTTCATGGCCTTTGCCGCACTTATCAGCGAGTCTGAAGGTATCTGATGCCACTCTTTTACGTTGTAGCGCTCCATTATCTTCACTGGTGGAGCCGTCTGTGGCACAAGCTTTCCAGTTGGTCCTTCGACCACCTTCACATTATGCCACGGCATCTTATCCTCCAACGTAGCATCATAGCTTTCGCCGCCATAGATG
>JAUNNU010000017.1 GCA_030537295.1 Bacteroidia bacterium | reverse complement strand
TGCCTGCTACATCTTGCATTTTGCAGGATAGATTAGGTTTGCCAAAAGAATGTCTGGCTTTTGATGTTTCGTTAGGCTGCTCTGGATGGGTTTATGGCATGAATTCAGTCGCTTCACTTATCAGCAATGGTTCGGTTAAGAAAGCGTTACTTCTTTGTGGAGACTTGGCATCAAGAACTCAATCATACAGAGATAAGACGGCATATCCGTTGTTTGGTGATGCGGGTACTTGCACGGCCATGGAATATCAAGACGGCGTTAAAGGAATTAAAATACATTTGGCCACTGACGGTGATGGATACAGAGCCATCATAATTCCAGATGGCGGTTATAGAAATCCAACAACGAAAGAGAGCCTTGATTTCAAGGATTATGGGGGGGGGTAAAGTGTTGACAAATCTTCATACGCATCTGGATGGGATGACTGTTTTTTCATTTGCGATTTCAAAAGCACCTAAAAGTGTCAAGAATTTATGCGAGAGATTCGGTATCGATATGGAATCCATTGATAATTTCTATTTCCATCAGGCTAATATGCAACTTAATGAAACTATTAGAAAGAAACTTGGGCTGCCCGAAAATAAAGTGCCATATTCGATGAAAAAGTTTGCTAACAGCTCCTGTGCCACAATTCCAGTTACGATGGTTACGGAAAGACGTGAAGAATTGAGTAACACATATCAAAAAAATATTGGTTGTGCGTTTGGAGTCGGATTGTCATGGGGCAGTGTTTATTTTGAAACGGACAAAATTATTGTACCTGAATTAATTGAAATATAAGATGATTAATCCATATTCGTTGGAGAATAAAGTGATTCTCGTAACTGGTTCATCGTCGGGAATCGGAAAATCAACAGCAATAGAATGTGCCAAGTTGGGCGCAAGGGTCATTGTGACCGGACGAAATCAGGAAAGAATTAAAAGTGTCATCAATCTTCTTGAAAGTGAAGGACATTATGGAATATCTGCCGACTTGACTACCGGGTTGGGCATAGAAACATTAATATCTCAGATTCCGGAATTGGATGGCGTGTTTTTTTGTGCCGGTGTCACAGACACAACCCTAACCAAATTCATTGACACTGACAAAATCAGTCGTGTGTTTGATATTAATTTGGTGTCACCGATGTTACTGACAAAATGGCTTTTGAAGAAGAAAAAAATTAAGTCTGGAGCATCATTGGTTTACATGAGTTCAATGGGTGCCGAAGTGGTTACCACAGGATTAGGTATTTATGCTGCTTCAAAAGGTGGAATAAATTCGTTTATGCGATCTGTCGCCAATGAACTTTCGTCAAGGAAAATAAGAGCAAACAGCATAATGGCAAGTATGGTTAAAACAGAACTCATTGATACTCTGACAACATTAAGCAAAGAGGATTTTGAGAAAGACGAATCGCGGTATCCACTTGGATATGGCAAACCAGAGGACATTGCATTTGCCGCAATATATCTTTTGAGTGATGCAAGCAAATGGATGACAGGTAGTATATTGAAAATGGATGGCGGCAGTACATTAGGATAAGATAAACCATGGCAACAATAAAATATCACGGAGTGGGCATCAAAGCTATGGCAGCCTGTGTGCCGAGTAAGGTCTATTCAAACAGAGACCTCGGATACCTGATTCCAGAAGAGGAAATAGACAAGACAATCAATAGTATTGGCGTTGAAGAACGCAGAATAGCTGATGATGGTGTTACGGCATCTGACCTTGCATACAAGGCGGCAGTCAAGTTAATGGAGGATAATCAAATTGAACCCGATTCGATTGATGTGCTTCTGTTTATGAGTCAGACCTCTGATTACAGAATACCGGCAACATCGTGCATATTACAGCATCGTCTCGGGTTAAGCAAGAAAACTTGTTGCATGGATTTGTCGTTGGGCTGCTCCGGATATGTTTTTGCTCTTTCCGCAGCTTTTGCCTATGCTTCTATGGAAGGTGTGAATAGAGTTCTTCTGCTTGACGGAGAAACTTTCTCCAAAATTGTGAACAGAAAAGATAAGGTGGATTGGCCGCTTTACGGTGATGGTGCCACGGCTACACTGATTGAAAAGGGCGACTATCAGGATTCTATGTTCATGCTGAATACAGATGGAGCAGGAGAAAATGCAGTAAAAATCAACGGCGGAGGGATGCGTAATCCTGTTGGTTCTGAAAGTCTCGTGGAGAAGGTTCGGGAAGACGGCAACGTAAGGAATGACCTTGAGATTTTCATGGATGGAATGGATGTCTTCAACTTTGCAATGAGTGTCGTTCCGAAGTCGGTCAAGCAGATTTGCACAGAAACCGATACGGCTCTTGATGACATTGATTGGCTGGTATTCCATCAGGCCAATAAATTTATGACGGATTTCTTTGCCAAAAGGCTGAAATTCAATATGGATAAAGTTCCGTATTGCATTCAAAAATTCGGGAACACCAGTTCCACGTCAGTTCCTTTGACGATAGTCAGCGAACTGGAAAGCAAGCTCAACGACGGAGACAGAGTCGTGATGTGCGGTTTTGGCGCAGGATTGAGTTGGGGGACGGCCCGATTGGTATTCAACGGATGTAAAATCTCTAAACTTATAGAATACTGATATGTTACCATATTTCAGATTCCATCACATAGGAGTTGCCGTCTTTGATATTGACACTACAGCCAAGTTCTACATTGATTCCGGCTACTCAAAAACCGAAACGATATATGACCCACATCAGAACGTCTATATCTGCTTCCTCACCAAAGAGGGGATGCCGATGATAGAATTGCTGGCTCCGAAGGACGAGACTTCGCCCGTAACAAAGACACTGGACAAGAGCGGTGTGACCCCATATCATTTCTGCTATGAGGTGGATGATATTGATGGGGCAATTGCTGACCTGAGAAAGTTGAAATTCGTTCCGCTGATTAAACCAGTTGAAGCTTGTGCCATAGACAACAAGAAAATTTGCTTTCTGTTTAACAAAAATGTTGGACTTATTGAATTAGTGGAGGCAAAAAAATGAACTACTTCGTTTTCAGAAACAATACCATCGAACGCTTTTTCCCGAAAGGCTATCAGTTTTCGGGATATGACGACATTTCACTGATTCCTTCGGATGCCGAAGGGTATGTGTGGTACTATCAGATGCCGATAAAATATGACCAGAAAGTCCTTGCGGAAGAGATTAACGGATACGCCCAAAAGCTTGCGTTCGTGCTTGGCCAGATAGACAGCAAGAAAACCATTATCGCCCTCACGATGGACAGCCTCTATTCTGTTGCGTTTACCGACAATGATTTTAATCTCCAATCGGCTGTCGCTAATTACAATCTCGCTTTGTTCGGTTTCGAGTGCCAGCACTCCAACGTGAAAGTGATTGACATCACCGAGTTTACACGCAAATATACTGCTGCCGAACTCTTCGACTGGAAGTTCTATTTCATCAGCCAGATGGGAATGAATCCGAAATTATCGAATGAGTTCTCCGTTTGGTGGGAAAAGAAACTTTACTCCATTGCTTTGAAACGCAAGAAATGCTTGGTTTTGGATCTTGACAATACTCTTTGGGGAGGCGTGTTGGGCGAGGAAGGAGTCAATGGCATCAAGATTGGGGGAGATTATCCAGGGAAGGCGTTTCTGTATTTCCAAGAGGCACTTCTTGAGCTTTCACGTCAAGGGGTGATACTTACGATTTGCTCAAAGAACAATGAGCAAGACGTATTGGATACATGGGAGAAGAATCCTTTTGTTGTTCTGAAGAAAGAACATTTTGCCGCATACAGAATCAATTGGACGGACAAGGCCACCAACATCAAGGAGTTGGCAGAGGAACTGAACATAGGCCTGGACAGTTTCGTGTTTGTTGATGACAATCCTACAGAACGTGAATTGATTAGGCAACTGCTTCCGACGGTTGCCGTCCCAGATTTTCCTTTGCAACCTTACAATCTTCCTGCTTTCTTCAAACAGTTGGTGGAAGATTATTTTAAAGTCTATTCTGTTACTGATGAGGACAGAAAAAAGACTGAACAATACAAGGCTAATGCGGCTCGAGCACAGGCTCAACACTCATTTGTTGATTTTAGTGCTTTTCTTGAATCGCTTGATATTCAAATCGGAATTGAATCGGCGAATGAGTTCAACATTCAACGTATCGCCCAGATGACTCAGAAGACAAATCAGTTTAACTTGACCACACATCGTTATACGGATGCTGATGTCAAAAGTTTTTTGTCCGATGGCTGGAAAATATGGTGCATGTGTGTTGCTGACAAGTTCGGTGACAATGGCATCACTGGCTGCATAATGGTGACTCCTGACGGAGAGATTGACACGTTTTTGTTGAGTTGCCGTATTCTTGGTAAAGGAATTGAAGTGGCATTCATAAAAAAGATACTTTCATTGCTTAAAACGGATGGACAATTTTTCATTTGTGCCAAATACATTCCTTCGCTCAAGAATGTACAGGTCAAGGAGTTCTATGAGAAATGCGGATTTACCTGTGTTTCTGAAAGCAAAGATGGAACTAAAAACTATGAAATCAAGTTGGCAGATGCTGACCTTAAGATAGAAAAGTATTATCACATAAAATTAAAGTAATATGACGCTTGAAGAAAGAGTGTTGAATGTTCTGAAGAACACCTTTGAACTTGATACAGTAGATCTCACCTGTTCCCAAAAGACTTGCGACAAGTGGGATTCAATTGGGCAACTCAATCTTGTTGTTGAACTTGAAACCGAGTTTGATGTATCGCTTGAACCGGAAGAAATCGGAGAAATGGTTTCCTTTGGGGATATAGTTATGATATTGAAAAGGAAAGAGGTTGAGTAGATAACCTGTAACCTCAACATCTCTATTCCACCACAATCTCATCCATGAAAATCCAGGAGTTGTTGCCTGCGCCGGGTGTTCCGGCCGGAAGCACTCCCGGGTTTTCTATTACAACCCGTAAGTACTTCGTCTTCACTCCTTTGAGATTCAATGTCTTGGTAAAGATGTTATTGCCCGTCATCGGCACTTCGTCGTCAAATGTGAATGTCTTGACCCAAGTGTCGGGCATGTCGGGTGTGACATCGATAGGAAAGGCATAAACTTTTACTTTGGTTGGCATCATGATCCAATCGAATGGGTTGGTCATAAAGTTGATTGTCAGTGAGTTGACAACTTCCGCCTTGCCGAAGTCGAGTTCAATGTCGGCGTTGCAGCCGTAGAACCCCTGCCAGTTGCCGTCTTTGTAGTTGATGCTTCCTGTCACGCCGTTGAGGAGCGCATCGTCGCCGCCGCCGGAATATTCCGGACGATAGTTGCCCGCCGGACTGTTCAAACTCTTCAGATGTCCCATTCCTTTGTGATACAAGATGTTACGTTCGGAAACGACGTTGTCGCCGTTGTCATCGTAACTTGTCGCTTTTACGACACAGGAACTGCTGATGGCAAAAGGTTCGTCGTAAAGTTGTGAATTTTTATCCGGTTCGCTGCCGTCGGTGGTGTAATAAATGTCTCTGTCGTTGAAGATGGTTTTCAGTGAGATAACGGGTCTGCCGTCTTGTAACTCGTTGCTAATGAATACTTTTTTGTCTGCATCGCTGATGTCTTGGATTATCTTGTCGAAACGTGCTTCTACGATGTCGCGTGAGTAGGCGCGGCTCTCGCTGTCCCAAAGCCGGCACGTCATTTCTTTCAGAACGCAAAGTTTCTCTGAAAATTCTGCCATCGCCTTTTTCGTTTCGTTGACATTTTCGATGCAGGGATTCTGCAATGTGTTGTAAATCTGTGCTTTCAAGATGTTTTTGCATTCCGTGACATAAATCCTGAACGAGGCGGCATTGGCGCAACGCAGGATGTCATCATCGAGTTTTTCGTCTTCAATCAGTTCGGAAATGTTTTTGTAAACGCTGTAACTCTTGTCTTTTACTGACTTAAAATTCAAAACACTTTCCTTGCTTACTTGGTCTGGGTAAAAATCGAGCAAAGGTTTGTCAAGCTCATCGAAACTCATGTTTATCTCATTGAGATTGTAAAGTGCCGCAATCGTTTCGTTGTCTTTTGTAATTTTGTCAAAATATTGAATTTCAAATAGTTTGTTGAATTCATTTTCATAGGCTAATCCGGTTTCGGGATTCCATGACATTTCCGCCGCCCAAATCATCGAGTGCCATGTGCTTGAAAACATCGACTCGCCGTAGTCGTCCCATGCGGTGTTCATCAGTCCTTTCGCGCCGCTTGCGTAAGCGTCACGGGCGAAGTTTGCGATGTTTGTCATATATGTCTGAATGTCAGGGAGAACCGTGCTCCAGCAGTTGGCGCCCGTCGCGACCCAGAACGTGTGTCCTGACTCCTTGAAAGGCTTCAGCATCTCCATGAAACTGTCTCTCGCGCCGTAACTCCAGACCACGAACTGCATGTCTTCCGGCAGTTTGCCAATCATCGACGGGTTCTTTGCGATGATGTCGCCCCACATCATGACGGTCTTGCCGTGTTTCTTTAAGATGTCATACACCTTATTAATATGTGCGCAATAAGCCTCGTCTTTCCCGACTTTTTCGACGTATTCTTTGGCTTTCCCGGAGCCAAGTCCTTCAGTCTCATCGCAGTTGATGTTGAAATATTTCGATTCGTATGCCGGCGCGACTTCGTTGAAGACGTCTTCCAAGAACTTGTAAGTCTTCGGGTTCGACGGGTCGAAGTTGTTTTTCGTGTCGCCTACTTCATCGTAATAAAATGGAATGCGGAGCGTCTTTTCGGCGTGTGCGAAACATTGTTGGTTTCCCATGAACTCAACGTAATGTTGTTTTGCGTATTCTGTCAACTCTTTGATTTCCTGTGCGGTAAGTCCGTCGGAAGGTGCGATGTCGGGATGGCTTTTGAGTTTGAAGACGTGTTCGGTGTAAAGCTGGAAGAAGTTCATCTTGTACGCGGCGAGCGTGCGTATCTCTTTCTTTATGAAGTCAACAGTCGGAATTGGGCCTCTGCTGATGTCGTCCATCCAGCCGCGATATTCGAGCGCAGGCCAGTCGGTGACGGTCATGCATGGGATCTCAAATTCCGATTTTCCGGTTGTAACATTTTGATATTTAACAATTTGATTGAGGCTCTGTCTTGCGTAAAAAAGACCTTGCTCGGTTGTGGCCTGAAGAATGATTTTCTTCGGCGTGATTTCAATGATGTAAGCCTGACCTTCGTTTTCCTTTGCAGGAATTTTTTTGACGAGTTTTGTCTTGATGTATTTCTCGTTTTTCAAAGAATCAGAACTCCATGAAAAAGTTCCTTGTTGATATTCAACTTGTTGCGGCTTCGGGATTATACCTGTTTCCTGTGAAAATCCAATTATTGAAAGCAGACAGATTAAAAATGTCAGGGATTTTTTTTTCATGGAGTCGCTTTTTTAAATAATTATAAAATAGTTCCTGTAAAAGACAGCGAGACGTGCTGGATGACCGGAATCAGAGTGTTAGCATCTGTCGCCTCCACATTGTCGATTGTCAATGTGTAGTTGTTTCCGTTTTGAATAACCGAAATCTCACCACCATTGATGAATTTCAATGTGGTGTGCGGATACACAAGTGTTCCCGTGCAGGTCGCGCTCGGGTCGTTCTCGTATGTTGGGAAATTAAATGTTCCGGTTTCAAGATGTTCGAAGTCGAGTGTCATTTCATTTCCTTCTTCTGTCTTGATTACTAACGTGTTTGCACCTTTTTTTGCGATGTATGAGATTAAAAATTCGTGAGTGCCGGTTGAATTGACCACGGTGATTAAGCCGTCGGCTGAAATCTCTATTATGTATGTCTGTTCGACGATGTCGCTTGGCTCGTATTCGTTTTTAAATGCTCTGGCTTTTACCGTTGCCGTTTCCGAAAACGAAAGAGGCTGTGAATAAACCGGACTTAACTCTGTCGGTTCGCTTCCGTTCAGCGTGAAGTGTATTGCGGCTCCTTCTGTGGCGCATGAGAGAACAAGGTTTTTTATCGGCTCGTCGAATGTGCCTCCTGAAATTGAGAAAGTCGGGTTTGCCACCGTCTCGTTGACTATTTCGTAATGTTCTTCCGCCACATTGCTGTATCCGAGACCGTCCTTGTAGGCGATTGCCTTTATGGTTGCAGACTCTGTGATTTTGAATGAAGTGGTATATTGGGTTGAGCTGCTTGTAGGGGTGCTGCCGTCAGTGGTGTAATAGATTGTGGCACCTTCGGTTGTGCATCTTATTGCGATGATTTTAGAGCCGACGAATGTGCCGCCGGGATAAATGAATTCCGGGGTGTGGATCCCTGCTGACTCTTTTGTGAAAGTCGCCACCGCCGTTTCGCTTGAAAGTATCTCTTCAACAAATGCTTTTGCTTTCAACGTTGTCGTTTCTTTGAATGTCAATGGTAATTTGAACTCTTCAGAAGATACATCCGGTTCGCTGCCGTCTAAAGTGTAACGTATTGTGGCTCCTTGTGTTGCACATGAAATCGAGACAAGAATTGATTCTGAAAACGTGCAGGAGCCAGGCTTTATTTTGGGCGTTTCAACTTGGCTTGCTTGTTTTTCGATTATGTATGTCGCCTCAACGATGTCGCTGTTGTTGTACCCGTCTTTGCAAGAGACGGCTTTCAATGTCGTTGTCTCTGAAATGGTTATATTGGATGTGAATTTTGTTGATGAGCTGCTTGGAGTTGAGCCGTCGATGGTGTAATATATTGAAGCTCCGTCTGTTGCGCAAGCCATGCCGACGCTGATGTCGTTGTCGTAGATGCCGGCAGGCATGGTGAATGTCGGGTTGCTGACCGTTGGCTTCGTGTCATCATCTTTCTTGCATGACGTGAAAATAAAAATCGCTGATAATACGATAATTAAAGTTGTTGATAATGCTCTTTTCATTTGAATTTGATATTTTATTTTGCGCAAAAATAGTGATTTTTCTGATTTGAAAGGTTTAAAAAATTGTTTAGTTCAGATTTAATTTGAGTTGAATCTCTTTGACCTCTTTTTTCAGCTCGTTGATTGTGTCAAGAAGTTGTTGCTCTCTCGGAATATTTTGATTTTCAGGCATTTGTGAACTGATGTAATGTACAAATTTCCAGACCTCCTTGATTTCGTTGACAGGGATCTCAAACGGACTGTAAAGCGGGTTAAGCGAATGCATTTTCAAAAAACCTTGGTCGATGTGATTTTCCACGACTTTGAAAACGATGCCGTCGTCCATTGTGAGGACGATGTACGCCTGCTTGTCGCGGATGTCGTGCCAGTCAACGACGTACTCACCGGTGACGTATGACTTGTCGGGAATTGGCAGCATTGAGTCGCCGCTGATCTGGAAGGTGCGGTATTTCCTCTCTCTTGAAAGAAACGGAAGCTGGAATGTGGGAAGCACTTTTATGTATTCTGGGTCGGCGTAACCTGTTGTGTATCCGGCCTTTGCCTTCTCCGTGACAAGCTCGATGTTCTCGTTGTTGCGGCTGTCAACGGTGGTGGCGAGCACGCGGATGTTGCTGCCTTTCAGATGAACATCGTAGCCGCGTTCAAGCTGGTTCAGCTGTATTTCGCCGATTTTCGACAAATCCACCTTTATTAATGTGTCTATCGCGACGTTGAAGTATTTCGACAACGACATCAATGCCTCGATGTTCGGTTCCGAGATTTCATTTTCGTATCCGCTGAGTGTCGAACGCTTCATCCCGACTGCGAAAGCGACATCGTCCTGCGTTTTAGAACGCCTTTTCCTCAATAGTTTTATATTGGTACTGAAGTACATAGCAAATATTTTAAAATTTTACTTTACACGAATTGAAAAAATATGACTAATTTTTAATCAAGACAACCGATTAAAAACGCGTCAAAATTACGAATAATTTTTGAATTGGAAAGAAAAAAATTGAAAAAAATCAACAAGTCACCTTTTCATCTGTAAATGATTCATTTTTTTTCATAAAACCAACGGTTTGATTGAAAAGTTTGCATTATCTTTGCGGACTAAAAATAAATTACATGCCACAAATATCAAAATTTTTCGGTATAATTATATATATCCGTTTTTTAGATCATAATCCGCCGCATTTCCATGCTGAATATCAAGATGATAAGGTTACGATTGAAATTGAGAACGGCAAGGTGAGGGGCGTGATGTCGGAGAGAGCGTTGCGTTTGATTTTCGAATGGCTTGAGATCCATCGTGATGAAGTGAAGGATGCTTGGGACAGGGCTGCGGCCGGTGAAGAGCCTGGAACTATTGAACCTTTAAAATGAATGATTATGTTTCTTGAGATCACGGAAGCTGAGTATGTTGACGGCTATCGGTTGAGGGTCGTGTTCAACGATGGAATCGTGAAAGAGATGGATTTCACGGATGTAGTTCGTAAATATCCGGTTTTCAAGCCTCTTCAAAATGTTGATTCATTCAGAAAATTCAATGTCACCGACACTTTGGAATGGGAGGATGGCGCGATTGACATTGCTCCCGAATACGTTTACGAACACGGGGTATAGAGCCTCATGTCCCAAAAACGGCGTGTTCTCGGCGAAATCCGCATGATGTTGAATTATTTTTGCCAATCTTCAATTTTAACATTCGGTATTCGCTCAAGTGTTTTCTGTTGTTTTTTGAATTATATGATGTTTATTTATCAAGGATCAATTTGGTGAGGCTTTGCTTGTCTGGCAAAATTGGTCAGACAGTGTCTGACCAATTGAGTACGATTGATGTAAGTCTCTCATTTGCTTAAGATTAGTGACAGAAAAGCCTTTGCCAAACTTTTGGGTCAACTTTTCGGAAAGGTTTTTAGAACTTCTTTTCCGTATTCGGCACGAGGATTACCATTCTGCTCGTCATCCACGATAATTCTACCTACTTTAAAATAAGTATAAACCATTGCAATATTGATAGCAGATGCGTCTGCCTCTTTAAATATCCAATCCCGGCGCGTCAACGTTGAGCATGTTGAACAGGTCGTCGATGCCCATCTCATCCAATGTTCTTTGAATGAAAGGCGCATACGTGCCCTCGGCGTGTTCGTAGCCGTCTTTATGTATCTCGTTCATTAAGAAGTCGTTGAGTTTCTCAAAAATGTCGGGTGTCATGTCCCAATGGAAATATCTGTCGCTGTCGGTGAAGAAGTCGAAGATGTCCTTGCCGTGTTCCTTGCGCACGCCGTGGAAGTTGTCGGTCACGATGAAACGCCGCATCCCGAACTGGTAGAGGTCGGTGATAAGCTCGCACTCGTCCTGCAACGAGAGCGAACAAACCCCGTTGTCGTTGATTTTGAACCTGCCGCCGATGCGCGGGCGATGTGTCTCGTAATAAAAATCCTCTGCTTTCAGCGCGTCAGCCTTGCTCGGGAAACGCATGTAAAAATCATAAAACTTGTGATCCACGGTAAATCTAATTTTTAAAGCGCAAAAATACGAAAAAAAACGCCTTGTGTGATTTTTTTTTATAATTTTACACGCTAAAATATTTTTAAAAGATGAAAAGGTTTTTATTATTTGCAGTTATTGCAACATTTACAATTTCAACACTTTACGCTGGAAACGTTGATGTCAGGAAAGCACAGCGTATCGGCGAGAAATTCATGAAGGAAAGCACTTCGTTCAGAAATCGCAGCGTTTCTTCGGAACTTGTTTACACTTATTCAGACGCTGAAGGCACACCTTATATATATGTTTTCAACGTCAGCGGGGCTGGTTTCGTCGCCGTCTCCGCGGAAGACCGCGTGAAGCCGATTCTCGCTTATTCGACGGAAGGGACGTTCAGCGCGGAAAACATCGCTCCGGCTTTTAACCTTACTGTCAAGAGCTATACCGATGAAATTCAATATATTAGAGAAAACAACGTTGAGCGTCTTGCCGACATCGCCGATGAATGGACACGCGTCGAAAAGACCGGCTGCGTGAAAGCGGTCCGCAACACACGCACCGTGCCGATTCTGCTTGAGACATTATGGAATCAGAACTACCCGTACAACGCGCTCTGTCCGGCAGACGACGGCGGCAGCGGCGGACACGTGTATGCCGGATGCGTCGCGACGGCGATGGCTCAGGTGATGAAATATTTCAACCATCCGATGCAAGGCACTGGCTCTCATACATATACGCCAGGCGGTTGGGGACATCCTTATTACCCGACTCAGACCGCAAATTTCGGCGAGACATTCTACAACTTCGAGCGTATGCCCATGCAACTCGACTCGACAAGCACCGAAGAGGATATTTTCTACATCGCCCAGCTGCAATGGCACTGCGGCGTCGGCGTGGAGATGATGTACGGCCCTGACGGCAGCGGCGCCTATTCTGAGGACGTGCCGAATGTAATCGGCAGCTATTTCGGCTACAACCCGGATGCGGAAGTCCTTTACAAAGACTGGTACTGGAAAGATGACTTCAGCGAGATGCTCAAGAGTGAACTCGACCTCGGACGCCCATTGTATTATTCAGGTCAGGACGATGGTGGCGGCGGCGGACATGCCTTCGTGTGCGATGGCTATGATGAAAACGACTTCTTCCACTTCAACTGGGGCTGGGACGGAAAAGACAACGCCTGGTGTGCGATGGGCGCACTCAACACAACAAAATATGCTTTCAACACTTACAACTCCGTAGTTCAGGGTTTCTATCCTGTTGACGATGAATATTACCAGCGTCCCGCAAAGGTCGTTGATATGGAACTTGTTGAAAACGAGACGGATGCAGCTGGCAGTTTCTCGGTCACTGTAAACTGGGAAAACCCGGCGGAGAACATGCTTGGCGAAAGCCTCGGGCAGATTGACAGCGTCATCGTCAGGAGAGACTTCGAGACCGTAGCCTGTTTTACAAATGCAACAGCCGGCGAATCAATGAGTTACACCGATGAACTCGTTGAAGACGGCAACTATGAATATTCGATTCTCATTCATAATCAATATGGTTACAGCATCCCTGTCTATCAGAGAATCATGGTCGGCCCGAAATGTGACCTTGTCTTCGAGCTGAACGATGAAGGCGGCGACGGCTGGAAAGGCGGCTCGATTTCTATCGCAAGAGACGGCGTGCGCATCGCGAAGATAACATTGGAGGAAGGCTCTTCGGAGACGCGTGTCGTCCCGATGCTTCAGGGCGACCTCACCTTCATCTGGAACAAGGCATGGTTCAGCGGAGACTATTACACTGAAGACGAAATCTCCTTTAATATATACGACGCCAACGACGAACTGCTGTACTCATCGCCCGACTCGTTGATCGCCGGACGTCTGTTCGACTACACGAATATGTGCCAAGATACGACATCGGTCGGAGAGATTCAGCATGGTTCAACTGTTCTTAATGTCTTCCCGAATCCGGTTAGAAACCAGATGACGATTTCCGCCAAGGGAATGAATAACATTAAGATCTATGACATTGTCGGTCAGGAGGTTATGAATGTTCCTGTCAAAGAAGATGAAATTACACTTGATACGGAAGGTTTCGCCAACGGAGTGTATTTCATTTCTGTTGAAACGGCTAATGGTTTGATTTCCAAGAAAATAATTATAAATAATAACTAAACATTAAAAAAATGAAAAGATTTTTACTGACAGTCGTTGCCCTGCTCGTTTTTGCGGGACAGATGTTCGCGGCTCCGGTTGATGTCGCGACGGCGAAGAAACTCGGAGTGAGCTATTTGAAAAACAATGTGGCATCTGCCAAGTCGATCACTGATGTTGAACATGTTTACACAGTGTCTGGCGACAACGGCATTCCGAGCCTTTATGTTTTCAACTACGAAAACGGTTATGTTATTGTCGCTGCCGACGACCGTGCTTATCCTATCCTCGCATATTCGGAAGAGAGCATTTTCGATGTGAACCATCTTCCGGACGGCCTGGTCTATTATCTCGGCCATTACAGCGATGAGATTCAGTATGCTATTGAAAATGACTTTGTTGCAGAAGAAGAAATTGCCGAGCAATGGGAACTTCTCCGCACAGAAGGCATCACTTCGAGAACAAGGATGGACCGTATCGTGAATCCGCTTATCACCACAAGATGGAATCAGGATTATCCCTATAACTATTATGCTCCTGCTCATAGTTACGGTCCGGGCGGCCGTTGCTACGCCGGTTGCGTCGCCACCTCAATGAGTCAGGTGATGAGATTCTGGAGCTGGCCGGACCAGGGTGTCGGCGAACATTCATACAACACAAGCACTGTCGGCGGAACATTGTCGGCTAACTTCGGCGAGACTACATACAACTGGAGCAACATGCCTAACACCATCCCGAGCGGCAGCCCGCAGGCGATAGCACTCCTCATGTATCACTGCGGAGTGTCGGTCGATATGGACTTCAATTACGACGGCAGCGGCTCTCAGACGTATAAGGTCGTGGATGCGGCGAAAAACTACTTCAAGTATTGCTCCGCCACAGAGATACTCTCACGTGAATCATACACGAAAACGGCATGGGAAGACATTCTGATTGACCAGTTTGACCGCGGGTATCCGGCGGCTTATGCCGGCACCGACGAGCAGATGGGACATGCGTTCAACTGCGACGGATACGACGCACAGCGCAAGTTCCACTTCAACTGGGGCTGGAGCGGCTGGTGCGACGGCTTTTTCGCAATCGATGCGTTGAACACCATGAACGGCACCTTCAACCTCAACCAGAGAGTCATCGTGAACATGATTCCTGATTACATCTACAATGTACTCATCCCGGTAGTTGAGGACTTCGATGTTGAAATTGAAAACACCTTGACAAAGACCGGCGTCGTGACATTCACGGTCCCTGCGGTCTCCATGTCGGGCGACCCGCTTACATCAATAGAAAAGATGGAATTGAGACGTAATAATCAGATTATCAAGACCTTTAATAACCCTACACCAGGTGAGACATTGGTTTATGAAGATCAAGTGAATGATTTCGGTGCTTACGAATATTCACTTTGCGGATATAACAACAATTACGTTGGCGAAACGTCAAAATTAACTGTGATTTACGGTCCTAACTGCACGTGGAAACTCGTCTGCACGACATCGAACTTCCAAGGCTGGAACGGCGGACTTCTTCAGGTGAAAAACAATGAAGGTGTTGTCATCGAGGAAGTTACAATGACAAGCTCATCGCCATTAAGCGAGAAATTCCAGATGCCGGGAGGCGATTTCTCATTGGTTTGGAACCAGCCTGCCACAGCGGTCGCCACAATGTCAATCTCATTGAAAAATTCTGCTAACACACAGGTTTACAACTTCTCAGGCTCATCGACGCAAATCAACGGAACGATTTATTCCGGCGACAACGACTGCGAGAGCTGCACAAGCCCGGAGAATCTCGCCGGTGAATACGCATATCAGGATGGACACGACGGCGCACGCCTCACTTGGACTTGCGACTACGAACCTCAGAACTTCAAGATTTACAGAAGTGTCGATGGCGTTGAATATGAAGAGATTGCCAAAATTGAAAACACACTCCGCGAATATTTCGACGCAGTTGACGATGTGAACACATATTTCTATCAAGTGACGGCTTTCAACTCATTCTGCGAGTCAACACCGGCAATCACCGCCGATGACAATGACTACGTTCAGGTTGAAGTCCTCGCCGTCGAGGAAAATGAAATCAACGCACGAATCTATCCTAACCCGACAAACGGTGTCATCATGATTGAAGCCGAATCAATCAATAATGTCTCGGTCTTCAATGTTGTAGGACAGAAAGTTCTTGAACAGAATGTCAATGAAAACCAATATGTTATTGATATGAAACAGTTCGGAAACGGTGTCTATATGATCAGGATTGAGACTGAAAACGGCATGATGACCCAGAAAGTTTCTGTCATTGATTAAAATTTTTTCTCCAAATAGTGAAGGACGGTTTGCGAGCCGTCCTTTTTTTATTAATAAAAATGTGAATTTTAGTCACTGCAGTTACATATTTTTTTATAAATTTGCACGTTTAAATTTTTTGAAAAATCAAATCACAGTAATAATAAATTAAATTACAACAAAAATGAAAAAATTCTTATTATTGGTTGTTGCCGTGATGTTCGGATTCGGGACGATGTCTGCGAAATCCGTTGATGTCAATACGGCCAGAACACTCGGACAGAAATTTGTCTATGCAAATTTTGAAAAGGTAAACACCACTGATTTACAGTTGGTTACGACAGTCACATCAGACAATGGTGATGACTGTTTCTATGTATTCAATGTTGGTGAAAACGGCTTCGTCATCATTTCGGCGGCCGACAATTATCACCCGATTCTCGCTTATTCGGAGGAAAGCAATTTTGACATGAGCAACGAACACAACGGTGCTATGTTCCTGCTTGAAAACTTCAGACTGGACATTGCGAACGCCATCAGCAATGGCAACGCAGCAATGCCGGAAGTGGCCGCTGAATGGGCGATGCTTGAAAAGACAGGCAGACTCAACGCAAACAGAGCCGAGAAAGTCGGTCCTCTCTGCACGACAAAGTGGAATCAGGATTCACCTTACAACTTGTATGCTCCTGCGGCGTCCGGCGGTCCTGGCGGCAGAGCATACGCAGGCTGCGTCGCCACGGCAATGAGTCAGGTGATGAAAGCATGGGACGCCCCGACACACGGAGAGGGAAGCCACTCATACTATTGGTTGGGTCATCAGATTTCGGCAAACTTCGGAGCCACGACTTACCAGTGGGATATGATGCCAAACTCATTGAACAATGCCTCACAGGAACAGATCGAGGCTGTCGCCCTTTTGATATATCACTGTGGTGTCTCTGTGAATATGATGTTTGAGGCTGACGGCAGCGGCGCTTATTCAGAAGATGTCCCGGATGCCATGAGAAACTATTTCGATTATGACTATTGCGTTAGAAAAATGAGACAGTCATACGCAACGGATGTGTGGAATCAGATGTTGAGAGACGAGTTCGACCTCGGCCGTCCTGTTTATTACGGCGGTCAGAGTTCAGGCGGCGGTCACGCTTTCGTCTGCGACGGCTATGATGAAAACGACCTCATGCACTTCAATTTCGGCTGGAGCGGCTCCGACGACGGCTGGTATCTCGTTGACGGAATCGACTACACAGGCAGTGCGGCTGCTATCTTCAACTATGTTCCTACAAATGTGTATAACAACACGGTACAGGCTCCTACAAACCTGACTGTTACAAGAGCAAGCGAAACAGCTCAAAGTGCGACTTTGACATGGAAGAACCCTTCCAAGACAATGTCAAGTGTTTCGGTTTCATCAATCGATGCGATGGTAATCGAGAGAAATGGCCAGGTCATCGCAACACTCAACGCACCTCAGGTCGGCGCGGATATGACATACGTTGACGAGAACGTCCCATGCTACAGCACATTCACGTATGATGTCTATGCAATGAAAGACGGTGTCCGTGGCAATTATGCGGAGGCTTCAGAACAGTTCGGTCCTACAACAGAATGGAAGATCATCACGACAGCTTCTTCAATGCAGGGCTGGCGCGGCGGCTCGGTGAAATGCTTCGATGCAGCCGGCAATATGTTCGCAAAAGTCACTATGACAAACTCGACACCGGCCACGGCCAAGATCAACGCTCCTTTTGGACATAAAGTCAATTTCGTCTGGAAAGCAGGAAGCGGTTATACAGCCAGCGAGACAATCTCAATCAAGATTAAGAATTCTGAAGGAACCACTGTCTATGAATATTCAGGTAACGCCAAGGACCTCGCTGAAGGCGTGTTGTGCGAAGAAGTCAACAATGCTGGTCAAACACCGTCATGCGCAGCTCCTTCCAACCCGTCGGCAGAAAGAATCGGTGAAGACATCGTAGTTACTTGGGATGGTGAAGTCTCTGGATATGGCTTCAACGTCTATCGTGAAGGCTTGCTCTATGCCCTCGTCCAAGGCAATTCATTCACTGACGTCGCCCCAGAAATTGGCGGACATTGCTATCAGATTTGCACATTCTGCAATGATGGAGAAAGCGCACTTACAGTAGAATCTTGCGGAACAGCCGGCGAAGGCTGCAATCCTGCAGAAGACCTATGGTTTGAACTCCAGGCAAACGGCAAACCAACCATCACCTGGACGCTGCCAGATGTGACGTCAGTGCCGTTGAGCGGCTTCTATATCTATAGAAAAGCAAATGAGGACGGAGAATGGGAACGCGCAAAAATCGTCGGCGCCAACAAGACAGAATATAAGGAGACAAAGACATTGGATGATAACACCTGGTACTACTACAAAGTCATTGCTTACTATCAGGACATCGACTGCAATGCAGCTCCGGCAAAGGCATTGTATGGCACAGAGTTCTTCGTCAAATATTACTATTCAGTTGACGCAATTGAAGAAAACGAACTCAATGGCGTGAGCATCTATCCAAACCCTGCGAAAGACGTGTTGACAATTGAAGCTGAAAACATCAGCAGCATCACAATCTTCAACTCACTCGGACAGAGAGTATTTGCAGAAGATGTCAATGCCAACGAACACCTTGTTAATATAAGCGGCTTCGAGGCCGGAATTTACATGGTGAAGGTCTTGACAAACAACGGCGAGGTGACAAAGAGAATTTCTGTTGTCCGTTAGTCACTGACGAAAAACTGTAACGATAACAGGCTGGCGCATCGCAAGAAGTGCCGGCCTGTTCTGTTATTTCAGCTGTTTCTGCGTGAAAATATTCGTTAGATTCGAGAAATTCGTTAGATTCGTGGTGAAAAAATATCTGCGTTAAATCTGCGGAATCGGTGTGACAATTTTTTTCGTCTCCGGCTGTAACAGAAAATTCATCTCAATTAATTGCAAGTCAAAATCTTGCGCAAATTTCCTTATCGCATACGTCTTACCCACCTGCCTTGCGCCAGTCAACAACAAAGCCTTATTTGTTGTTTCAAAATGTTTTTATAAATTTGTCAACAATCCTCTTTGTGTTAAATAATTGATAATATTATACTTATGTAATATTATCCGTTTTTCCAATACAATTCCGGTCATTTTTGTCCATTTTTCAAATGCAAAGATACACTTTTTCGACCGAATGCATTTCATCCCAACAACATTTCATTCAGTCTGCCGTATCGCAAAAATCATTTTTGAAATGGAATACGCTTTCCCGTTGCAAACCAAAATTTTGTACTTTTGTCACAAAATGCACGCTTCAAACGTCTTATTGCAAAATTCAAACGATGAACTCCGAATTTGAGACGACATACCGAACCTTTTACCCGATACTTTTCAGGATTGCGGCGAAAATGCTGCAAGACCCCGAAAGCGCAAAAGACGTGGTGCAGGACGTTTTCACCGCCTACTACTTCGCGATGAACAACAGGAAAGTCATCAACGACACGAAAAACTGGCTCATCAGAAGCACTATTAATAAAGGTGTGGATTTCAAACGGAAAAACTCAAAAAATCGTCAGAACCGATGATAATTCAAAAGACATTCTAATTGAAAATCAAACCGATACGACAAACATTTTGAATCTGATTGACAAACTTGACACGAAAGAAAAGTCAGTGATAGTTTTGTACAGCGAAGGCTATTCCTACAAGGAAATGGCCGAGATAACCGGAATAAAATTCACTTCCATCGGAAAGACATTGGAAAGAATCATCGACAAACTTAAAAAACAAGCGAAATGAAACATCTTGATAACTTATTGATACAAAGGCATATAGACAACGAGCTTTCGGAAAATGAAGTGAAAGGAGCCGACGCTCATCTTGAAAACTGCGAACTTTGCAGGAATGAAATTGAGCAACGGAAATATTTTTCAGAAAAGATAAAATCATCATTGGATTCGTTGGTTTCAGACGTAATTCCGGTTTCGGAATTTGTCTTGAAAAGCCAGCGCAATCAAAAGAGAAAGACTTTAAAAATAGCGATTATATCTTCATTGTCAACAGCTTGCGCGATGATTTTGATTCTGCTTGTCATTAAATTTTCAAAGCCAAAAACTAACGACAATGAATTTATTTTTGACTATTACACAATCGGCGATTACGATGCCAACAAACCGTTCCCGGAACAAGATCTTGCGGTTTTTGACATATATCAGAATATTTAACAACTAAAATTTCACAAGATGAAAAAGTACATTTTATTAATGACATTTTTGTTTGCGTCAAGTTTTTTCGTTGATGCACAATCAGTTACTGAAATATTTCAGAAGAGCAAGACTATCAATCTCGTTGCCGACGACACTTACGGCACAGGCAACGACTGGGCGAAAATCTTCGAAAGCTACTACGATGAATCTGGCGGCATGGCCATTGGCTTGAGAAAACGCTTGGTGATTTACGACGACGGCAAAGCCATTGTCGGCCACGCAACGAGAAACCAGTATTCGCTATTCGATTCCGACGGCAAGTTCATGAAAGACATTTCTTTGCATTTCGCTGACCCGAGCAGGAAACCACAGAACATCAAGCAGGCATTCGGCTATATAAATGGACTGTTTTTCACGCAAGCAAACATGATGGGCGACATCTATTTCTTTGACGGCAACGGATTGATTGTTAAAGTTATAAGAATACATTACGGCACATTGGACATGCTCGTTTTAGACGACAGCCACATCGCGATTTACGGCTCAACATCGTGGGGGAAAAAACACAGATATTTCGTCTCTATACTCGACATCAACACAGAAAAAGACACGATTATCTACGACAAATTCAGGGATTTCAGCGAGTTTTGGGACGAGAACGGCTTCACCAACGCATCTGAATCCAGAAAAAGAGAAATGGATTTCTCGATTAATATTTTAAAGGCAGACAACCGACTTATCGTTTCCTGCCCCACCGAATCAACAATCAAAATATTTGATTTTCAAGGAAATACGATTTCAGAGCAACGATGTGACTGGATCCAGAACTATCTGTCGGTGGAAGAACAACTAAATTATCAAAAGGAACGGATTTCATATTTGAAAGAATGTCTGTCGGAAGTCGATGAAATGACCGACAATAAATACCGTGAAAGAAACATCCGCAGTCTTAACGACTTGATTTCCAGATATGAAAAAGGACTGAACGAAATAAAAGAGCCGTTTGGCATGGGATGGTTCACAATCGCGATAAGCGGCGGCGACAACATCTTTTTCTTCGACGAGGCCAAGGAAGCGGGCGAAAACTCGTTCCACGTCTATCAGGTGAAAAACGGGAAGACGATTTCCGAAAACACCTTGAAATGCAACGACTATGACCTCGCAATTACCAGGAGACGGCTCGTATTTCACAACGGCTATTTCTATGGCATTCAGGAACTTAAACAATGCGAAGGGAATCCGTTGAGGTTGGTGAGATTCAAGATTGAAGCCGAGTAAGACTTAATGGAAACGGAGACATCAGATGCGGTGTCTCCGTTTTTTTTGCGGCTGCTGAAAAATAAAATTCACTCGTTTTTCATTCCGATTGGGAAAAATAAACTATCTTCGCGAGATTAAAAAACGGTCATGTGGATGGCCAAGACATTAGAGATTAGTATCATTTTCACAAACACAAACAAAGCAAAACAACAAATAAAATTTTAAAATAACATATTGTAAAACAAAGCATTAGCTATTGATGACGAATAATGGAGCAAATTCAAACACAAAGTACTAATTGATGAGCAAAAGTATCAGCATATTGGACAATGATTACAGAGAATGGGTAAAAACGTTGGCTACTCGATATAAGAACAGCCAAATAAAAGCCGCTTTAAAAGTCAATTCAGAGAAACTTTTCTTTAATTGGCTGTTAGGACGTGATATTGTGGAGATGCATGTTGAAGAACGTTGGGGTGAAAGTGTCATTGTGCAACTCAGCAAGGATTTGCGTTCGGAACTTCCTGGTGTTGAGGGACTGTCAAAATCAAATATTTATTATTGCAAGAAGTTTTATTTGCTTTATAATCAATATGATGAATTTTTCCAACAAGTTGTTGGAAAAATCGAATCAACAAGTTTTGGCAATGCTTTGTTGCCAACAGAAAGCAAGGATAGCACAAATTTCCAGCAACTTGTTGGAATTTTTCAAATCCCTTAGGGGCATCATTGCGTGATTATGGATTATGTAAAAGGCGATGTCGACAAGGCTTTGTTTTTTGTCAGAAAAACGATTGAAAACGGGTGGAGTCGCTCCATGCTTCTCAACTGGATTGACACAGGCTTATATGAACGGGAAGGCAAAGCAATAACCAATTTCAAAACAATGCTGCCTGAGCCTATGAGCGACTTGGCACAAGAGATTACTAAAGATCCATATAATTTCGCATTCGCTGGTATTACGGGAAGATACAACGAGACTTTGCTCAGGTCGCAACTGTTGAGAAACATCACGGATTTCCTGATTGAATTAGGAACAGGCTTCGCGTATGTGGGAAAAGAATACCGACTGCAAATCGGGCAAAAAGAGAAATTCATCGATCTCCTCTTTTACCATTTGAATCTCAGGTGTTATATCGTCATCGAAGTCAAAATGGGCGAATTCGACTTTCAAGATGTTGGTCAATTGGGCGGATATGTGGCATCGGTGAACCATATCTTAAAACGTGATGACGACAATCCTACCATCGGGCTGCTGATTTGCAAAAGCAAAGACAATTTATTGGCACAATATGCGTTAGAATCAAGCAGTCAGCCTATTGGAATATCAGATTTTGAATTAGAGAAATTGTATCCGAGCAAAGTTGACGGAATGATTCCAACCATAAAGGAAATAGAGGAAAAATTAAAATGAGACATTAAGATTTTTAAAAGAATATAACAATACATTTTATCGCAAGAAACAGAAAAAGAAACATTAAAATAACATATTGTAAAACAAAACATTAGCTATTATTTCGCATTCAGAGAAAAAAGTCCGTCAAACGATTTTTCCAGTTCGCATTTTATGGTATTATAATATTTATTATTTTTGTGCGATTTTTTTATTCTCATGACATGCCCCAAAATATCAAAAAATACGATATAGCCAAAGAGGGAATATGGTTTAAGGACTATTCCGATTTCCTTTGCGAGGAAGATTCTTTGTCATTGTTCAATTATGCCAGCAAAAAAAAAGATGACAGCGATTTGAGTATGGTATCTCTTTTCTCCGGTTGCGGAGGAATGGACATTGGATTTGAGGGTGGTTTTATTTGTAATAAGAAATCAATTCCCCAAGATTCCGGGTGGATAGAAAAAAACATCAATGAAAATTGGGTTTTGCTTAAAAAAAATAGATTTAACACCATTTTCGCCAATGACATTCTTGACGAGGCCTTACTCACATGGCAAAACTATATGAAACGCTATGGCAAAGACCCTTCAATTTACCATACAGAAAGTATTGTCGATCTCGTTAAAATGCATCATAAAGGTGCAGACATTTTCCCTCAGAATGTTGACATTCTAACTGGTGGTTTTCCTTGTCAAGATTTTAGTGTAGCCGGGAAAAGGAAAGGGTTTGATTCGGAAACTTCACATAACGGCACAAAAAGAGAAAGTGAGGAGCCTTCAGAAGAAACTCGCGGCAAACTCTATTTCTGGATGAAACAAGCCATAGATATAACCAAACCCAAAATTTTCATTGCCGAAAATGTCAAAGGATTAGTTAATCTTGGCAATGTGAGAGATATTATTCAGAATGATTTTTCTCAAGCCAATGGCAATGGGTACATCGTTCTTACGCCTCAAGTACTTCATGCAGGGAACTACGGAGTGCCAGAAACAAGAGAACGTGTAATTTTCATCGGGATAAGAAAAGATGCTCTAAATCCAACAGCAAAAAAGATGTTGGAGAAAGACGTTATCCCGGAAGAATACAATCCATATCCTGCCCCAACCCATAACTACAATGTCAACAAATGTGAGTTATCACGACCAGTTACATGTAAAGATGTATTCTGTGATTTATGCGAACCGGAGGACAGTTATGACTTGTCACAGCACTTTTATTCAAAAGCAAAGTTTATGGGAAAACATTGTCAAGGTCAAACAGAGATACATCTTGATGGCCTTGGACCAACGATAAGATCAGAACACCATGGAAACATAGAATACAGGAGATTGTCGGAAGAACATGGCGGAAAGATATACGAAGAATTACAAAAGGGCATGAAAGAAAGAAGACTGACACCTCGCGAATGCGCTTTAATACAGACATTCCCGCCAGACTTCCCTTTTGTCAAATACAAAGGATATACAAAACATTTTGAAGTCAGTCAATCCGGGGCATACAAAGTTATTGGCAATGCGGTACCACCTGTATTGGCTTATAACATAGCAAGGCGCATACAAGATTTATGGGATTTATATTTTTGAATAATATGGAAGAAAACAACATCATCGCCATACGCAAAATAGATAACGAGAGGGCAAATGATGCTTTCTCGTATTTAATGATAAAGACAGAGAACATTCTTAATGACAAAGCAAAAACTAACATAAAGTTCTATAAGTCCTTATCTTCGTCAGAGTTAGAAAGAGAATCTTTTGAAGAAATCAAAAACGCTTGTAAAGACACACCTTTTGATCCTAAAAACGTCGAACTCGTTTCCGGACAAAAATTTCCCGACATAATTGCCGAACAATACTATGGCGTTGAAGTTAAATCAACAAAATACGATCATTGGACATCCACAGGCAGTAGCATTATTGAATCTACCAGAGATGAAAATGTTGAGAACATCTATATGCTTTTTGGCAAGTTAGGTGGAGAACATGCCGAATTCAAATGTCGTCCCTATCAAGATGTCTTAAGTGAAATCACTGTCACACATTCACCGAGATATTTAATAAATATGAGCTTGAAACCAGGTGAAACCATATTTGACAAAATGAATATTTCATACGACAAACTCAGGACATCAGAGAACTCAATAAGTCAGGTTAGAGAATATTACAGGAAGAAAGCCAATAAAAACGACCAAATGCCTTGGTGGATTAGCGATAATGATTCAGAGCCAATCAACATGAATTTGCGCCTTTGGGCGACATTACCAGAATCTGAAAATCTTATAATCACTGCACAAATGGCTATTCTATTCCCAGAAATAATGAACCCATCAAGTAAAAAAGAGAAATATTATCGTCCTGCATTGTGGCTTGCCGCCTGCAAAAGTATAGTATGCCACAATTTCAGAGACAGCTTCACCGCAGGAGGGAAAATTGCAAGAAGGAATGGCTCAACCTTGGCAAAGCCGTTGCCACACATTTATTACACACTTCATAAAATTTATCCACGTGTCAAACATTTTTTACTTGATAATTACGAATCAATATCCGACTACGTTTCAGAATACAACCCCGAATTACTTGATTCTAAAGACAAAATAAAAACTTGGACAAATCAGATTCAAAACATTATGAAACCAAAATCCCACGATATAGACTTGATGGATTTCATTGAAAACACTACTTCGTTGGAATTGACAAAATAACGACGGCGGCCGCACCATCGCCGAGAACTGCCAGATGCTCTGCCGCGACTGCAACCGAAGGAAATCGGGGAAGTGACATGGCGACTCACACAGAAAAACGAAAAAGCAGGCGCACCACGACGTGAGACTTCTCACCACCATAGTGCGCCAGCCTCTCTAATCTTCAATCTCGTCCCAGTCTTCCGGCATCGGCTCCGCCCAGTCCTCGTCGTAGAACTCTTCGCCAACTAACTCTTTGTCGGACTTATCCTGACCGCCGAGCATCTGGCGCATTATCTTTGATGGAATTGGCAGAATCTGTCCATCAGGTCCGGCGGGCACCGCGATTCCGATTTTGTCTTCATCGAGTTCGCGTGTCCAGCCGATGAACTCGGCGAGGCTCATGTTGGCGACGGCGTAGTCTTCCCAGTCGTCGCAGATGCTGGCTTTTGCGTCATCTTCGGTGGCATAGACCGCCACGTAAGAGTTTTCGTTTCCGTCTTCGAGCATTGCAAAAAGACCCGGTTTGGCTTCAAGGAGCCACAACATTCCGTTTTCGTTGATTGTCTGTAAAAATCTCTGTAGTTCTTCCATAGTTATTTTATTTAATTCCTTTACTATTTTTCTTTGCCAATTTCGCGACATCGTTGATTGTTTGCAAATATGCTTCTTCAACTGGGCTTAAATTATTGGCCATGAACTTTTTATATTCTTCATTGGCCTTTTCCATCGCCGCAATGTGACTTACTGTGCCGGATCCAGCAAGCAGCTGCCTTCCACTCGAAGAAAGAATGGTGTCAAGTTAAAGCACCTTCTCCGATGAGCGAATGTCACGGATACGATTCAGCAGCTCATACCAATAATTACCGCCGCCATTACCCTTAAGTCGCTGGTCGTCAAGTGTGAAGCCTTTAACCAGATATTCATGAATAGGCCGAGTTGCCCATTGACGAAATTGCGTTCCACGAAGAGACTTCACACGATAACCAACCGAGATAATTACATCAAGATTATAATATGTAATCTCGTAGCTTCGTTCTCGTGTATCAGGTACGAATGCAAATTTTGCACTTGTACTTTCCTGTAACAGTTCACCCTCTTTGTAAACATTTTGTATATGACGCGTTATCACAGATTTATCACGCTGAAATAACTCAGCCATCTGTTCTTGCGTCAGCCAGACCGTTTCATCTTCAAATTTAACGTCAATTTTCGTAAGTCCGTCATTAGTCTGATAGATTACAATTTCACCTTTGTTTTGATTTTCCATGTCTCAAAAATTTGATTTTTACTTTGATTCTTAAATTTCATCCAGTTCCAGCCATCTCAACTCTTTCTCGTCAAGCAAGCCGTTTATTTCGTTCAGACGTTTGCCAATTTTGTCAATCTGTTGATAATCAGTTTGGTTTTCAAGTCTTGATATAAGTTCTATCTTTTCGTTTTCAAGATTTTCGATGTCGATGGCGAGTTGTTCATATTCTTTCTGTTCCTTGAACGAGCGTTTCCTGTTGCGTTCGGTCGCGGAGGGGCGGTTCCCGCGGGTATCGACTTTCGCCGCCGCCTGAATCTTATGTTCTTCTTTTGATTTTTCAACGAGCCACTCGTGGTATTGCGAATAATTTCCCATGAAGCCTTTCACCTTGCCTTCGCCTTCAAAGACGAAGAGCTGGTCAACGGTCTGGTCAAGGAAATAGCGGTCGTGGGAGACGACGATCAGGCAGCCTTTATAGTCTTTCAAGAAATCTTCAAGTTTCTGCAACGTCAAGATATCCAGGTCGTTAGTCGGTTCGTCGAGGATGAGGAAATTCGGGTTGCTCATCAGTATCGTGAGCAGATAAAGTCTCCTTTTCTCGCCGCCGCTCAGCAGCGAGACGGGCTGGCGGTGCATGGTGTAAGGGAACATGAAATGCGCCAGGAGCTTGTCGGCGGTATATACGCAGTCTTTCCCGTAGTGGACTACCTCGGCGATGTTGCGGATTGTGTCGAGCACGGTCATGTTTTCATCGAACCTGATGCCGCCCTGCGTGTAATAGCCGTAAACGACGGTCTGTCCGGTTGTTATCGTGCCCGAGTCGCAGGGTTCGCTGCCGGTGATCATATTCAGGAACGTGGATTTCCCGATGCCGTTTTTCCCGACGATGCCGATGCGTTCGCCGCGTTTGAAGATATAGTCGAAGTCTTTGAGGATAAACGTGTCATCGTATTTTTTCGTGACGTCGTGCATCTCGAGGATCTTTCCGCCGAGGCGTTGCATATCGACGCCGAACTGAATCTCGGTGTGGTCGCGGATCATCTTGGCTTTCTCCTTGAGGTCGTAAAACGCATCAATGCGGGCGCGGGCCTTGCCGGTGCGGGCCTGCGGGGTGGCGCGGATCCATTCGAGTTCGTGCTTCACCATCTGCCCGGCCTTCTCCGCGGCGATGCGTTTGTTCTCCTCGCGCTCGCGGCTCTTCCTGACGTAATAGTCGAAGTTCCCGTTGTGAGTATAAACGACGCCATGATACATCTCAAGAATCTTATTGCACACTCTGTCAAGGAAATAGCGGTCGTGCGTCACCATGAAAAGCGTGACGTTCGATTGCGTGAGGTAGTTTTCGAGCCATTCCACCATCTGCATGTCGAGGTGGTTTGTCGGCTCGTCCAAGAAAAGCATGTCGGGGTCATCGAGAAGCACCATGGCGAGGGCGAGGCGTTTTACCTGTCCGCCGGAGAGCGTCCCGACTTTCTGATTTAAATCGTTGATTTCAAAGGTGGAGAGAAGCTGTTTCAGACGGAGTTCGTAATCCCACGCCTGGTTCGCGTCCATCGCCGCCATCGCCTTCTCAAGGTTCGTCTGATTCACGAGTGCCTCCTCGTAGTTTTTTATGACGCGCATGATGTCGGTGTGACCTGTCGAGATGACGTCTTCAATGGTGAGGTTAGGGTCGAAATGCGGGAGTTGTTCGAGGTAGCCGACACGGACGCCGTCGTTGAAGGCTATTTTCCCGCCGTCAGCTTCCTCTTTCCCGACGAGGATACGCATCATCGTGCTTTTGCCGGTGCCGTTGGCGGCAATCAAAGCGGTCTTGTCACCTTTCTCTATTCCGAAAGATAGATTCTCAAACAACAGCTTGTCGCTGAATGCTTTAGATAAGTTTTCAACTGAAAGGTAATTCATTTTTTAACACAAGTTGCACGGGTTCAGAAACACAAGTCACACGAGATTTTAGTCGCTTTCTTCTTCCAATGCCTCAATCAGGAAGCTGACAGGTCGGAAGCCGTCGTTGCATGAAATCATCGCCGACTTCTCGTTTTTCATCCAGCCGTCATAGAAATTGCCGCCGCCGTGAGCCAATGCCATCACCCAAGGCGACATAATTTCCCATGCCATCTCACACAGGCCTTCAGGACGTTGCCAGCCGTTGGCAATGAACACTTTACCTTCAACCAAATCGCAGGCGTGCTCAATCGGTTGTTCGTATTTTTCCATCAAGTCCCTGTAGCAGGCCTTGCGTATAACGGTGATTTTTACTTTTTTCATGATAAATATTTTAAGTTGCAAAAATAATAAAAAACTGGCGAAAACATCATTGCAATTTCGGGAAAGGCATTTTCGATGACAAAATAAATTTTGATTCAGACATAAAGGCATATCCCTTTTCTGCGATACGTTTCTATCCTCAGTCCGGCTATGCCTTTATCTTCAAGATTTTTACGCAGCTTGCAAAGAATCACCTTCATGCTGTTCATCGCGTCAACATTATTTCCGTTTGAATTAAGACACTCATTCAGAATCACATCGAAAGAGACAATCTGTCCTTTATTTTGGAGAAGACGTTTCACTATCGAAGCCTGTGTTTTTGTCATCTGACAGACTCTTCCGTTTTCATAGATGCAATTTGAAATGAAATCAAAATGAACCCCACTGATTTGAACGTATTCATTCTCACCTACTTGCAGGCTCTGCACTTTCTTCTCTGGCAATTGGTTTTTCATTCTCACCAACAGTTCACGAAGCTCAACGGGTTTGCGGATATAATCGTTGCCACCGGCCTCGAAGCAGTTCACGACTTCGTTGACATCGCCATCAGAAGAAAAGAAAACGACGGGGGTTATGATATTCAGTTTTCTGATTTCACGAATTATCTCACGACCGCTGACGACAGGCAACTCGCTGTTTATCAAAATCAAATCCGGTGCATTCCTGACGATCAGGTCAACACCGTCAACGCCTGTAAATCTGGCGATGACATTGTAACCACACACTTCGAGGTCTTTTTTCAGAATGACTGAAAAAGTCCTGTCGTCATCAAAAATCATCACCTTGACCATAAACAAATATTACATTATTGTCAACAAACGACATTAATAAATGTCCAGCACAAGGTGCCAAAGCAGCTTAACTGAACATTTTTTCAATAAGGTCGCCATATTTCTCCATCACGACTTTTCTCTTCACTTTCAATGTAGGTGTCATGATGCCGTTAGCGATAGACCATTCGTCTGCGACGAGTTCGTATCTCTTGATTTTTTCAACTTCACCGAGGCCTTCATTAAGAAGTTTCACTTCTTTCGCATAACGTTTCATAACAAGCTCATTATGAATCATCTCCTCGTTTGTAGTATATTTTATAAGGTGTCTCTTGCACCATTCCTTAAGGAAAACGAAATCCGGGCGGATCAAAGCGGCGGCGTATTTCTGGCTTTCGCCGAGCACGACGATCTGCTCAATGAATCCCGAATTGATGAATTTCCCTTCAATCACATCGGGATTGATATATTTCCCGAGAGAAGTCTTGAAGAGGTTCTTTTTTCTTCCCGTGATGAAAAGCAGTCCGTGCTCGTCGAAATGGCCGAGGTCGCCGGTATGAAACCAGCCGTCTTTGTCGATGACTTCAGCCGTGAGTTCCGGCTGTTTGTAATAGCCCATCATGACGTTATGGCCGCGGCAGATGATTTCGCCGGTTTCGTCGATTTTCACTTCAATGCCAGGAAGCGGTCGGCCAACAGCTCCAACTTCCCTGCCGTATTTCCCTCTCGCGCTCACCGCGATGACAGGTGAAGTTTCGGTAAGGCCGTAGCCTTCAAAGACAGGCATTTTTATCGCCGAGAAGAAGCCGCTTGTCTTCTTCGTTATTGAAGCGGCACCGGAAACGATAATATCGAAGTTTTCGGCACCGAGTTTTGCACGTATCTTACTGTAAACCAGCTTGTCAGCGATTTTCAATTTCAGATCATAAAATTTCGACCTGCCTTCGATACTGTATTTCTCGGTAAGAGCCATAGCCCAGTAGAAAAACACTTTGGACAGCCCTTTCATGCTCTTGCCGGAGCCAAGAATCTTCTCATAGAATTTTTCAAGGACACGTGGCACGGCGCACATCATCGTGGGATGAATCTCCTGCATGTTGTCGGCTATGGTCGCGATGCTTTCAGCATAATAAATTGACATACCGAGATAATGATACATATAGATTAATGCGCGCTCGTAGGCGTGGCATATCGGCAGGAAGCTGAACGCTTTCTTTGACCACGGAGCCGGGGTCTGGCAGAAATTCTTGAACTGGTTCATCAGGTTATGATGAGAAAGCATCACGCCTTTAGGAACTCCAGTCGTGCCGGAAGTATAAATTATTGTCGCGCAAGACATCTCATCAACGGAGGCTTTCCTCTGTTCGATCTCTTCAGCATGAGGATGTTCCTTGCCGAGTTCGATAAGATTCGCGAAAAACGGATAATTGCCTCTCTCGACGAAAGTATAAATGCTTTTAAGTGTCGGGGTCTCAGGCTTGATTGCTTCTATTTTGTTAAGGACAGCGATGCCTTCAAGAATGCAGATCTCCGCTTCGCAATTATTCAAAATGACCTTGTAATCCTCCTCACTGATTGTCGGATAGATTGGGACCATGACCGCGCCGATCTGCGTTATTGCCATGTCGAGCATGTTCCATTCCGGGCGGTTGCTGCATATAACGGCGATTTTGTCCTGTGGTTTGACACCTAATTCAATGAAAGCTCCACTGAGAATATTTGTCAGTTCAATATATTCATCAATGCTATATTCGCGCCATTTACCATTACTTTTTCCTGCAAGAGCCACTTTCTGGTCAGGGTAATGTTCCTTGTAATAAGGCAGCAAATCAAAAACTCTTCTAACTTCCATATCAAAAAAAATATTTCCTATTAACTAAATAATTTCACTATAACATTTTCATATCTCATCATCACAACCCTTCTCTTCACCTTAAGAGTCGGGGTAAGAACGCCGTTTTGGACCGTCCATTCGTCGGCGATGAGTTCGAATCTCTTGATTTTCTCGACTTCGCCGAGCGACTCGTTAAGATATTTCACTTCCTTGTTGAAGCGTTTGATAACATCTTCATTATGAATCATTTCCTCTGGTGTTGTAAATTTGATATTATGTTTTTTGCACCATTGTTTCAGGAAATTGAAGTCGGGATGGATTATGGCGGCGGCGAATTTCTGGTTTTCGCCGAACACCACTATATTCTCTATGAAACCTGAATTGAGGAATTTACTTTCGATGAGGTCGGGGTTGATGTACTTTCCGAGAGATGTCTTGAAAAGATTCTTCATCCTTCCGGTGATTTGCAGGAGGCCGTGTTCGTTGAAACGTCCGAGGTCGCCGGTATGGAGCCAGCCGTCCTTGTCAATCACCTGTTCGGTGAGTTCCGGGTGCTTGTAATAGCCCATCATGACGTTATGGCCGCGGCAGATTATCTCGCCCTCGTCAGTGATCTTCACTTCGACGCCTGGAAGCGGTTCGCCGACGTAACCGACCTCACGACCGTATTTGTTCCTCGTGCTCACCGTGATGACCGGCGACGTCTCCGTCAAGCCGTAGCCTTCAATCAGGGTGATGCCGATGGCCGAGAAGAATCCGCTGACCTGCTTGGGTATCGCAGCAGCACCGGAGACGATGATGTCGAACTTATCCATTCCTATCTTCTCACGTATCTTTTTGAAAACAAGCTTGTTAGCGATTCTCAATTCAAGATCATATAATTTAGAACGGCCTTCAATCCTGTAATATTTCGTAAGATCCATCGCCCAATAGAAAATCATCCTGTTCATTCCTTTCAGGTTTCTGCCTGAATTATATATCTTATCATAAAACTTCTCAAGGATTCTCGGCACGGCGCACATCATCGTCGGACGGATCTCAAGCATGTTGTCGGCAATGGTAGCCAGATTTTCAGCGTAATAGATTGACATTCCGAGATAATGATACATGTAGATAAGTGCGCGTTCGTAGGCGTGGCACATAGGAAGGAAGCTGAACGCTTTGTTTGACCACGGCTTCGGCGTATGGCAGAAACCCTTGAACTGGCTCATGAGGTTTTTGTGCGACAGCATCACGCCTTTTGGCATCCCAGTCGTACCGGAAGTGTAAATAATCGTGGCGCAATCTGTTTCCTTCACTTCCGCCTTGCGTCTCTCAATCTCTTCAGTATGAGGATGTTCCCTGCCTAATTCGATGAGATTTTCTAAATAAGGATATTTATCTCTATTGACAAACGTATATATTTTCTTCAATGAAGGTGTTTCCTGCCAAATCGATTCGATTTTGTTCATCACGGCAAGTCCTTCGACAATACATATTTCTGCTTCGCAATTATTTAGGATTATTTTGTAGTCGGCTTCGCTAATGGTAGGATATATCGGCACCATGACCGCCCCAATCTGAGTGATTGCCATGTCGAGCATGTTCCATTCAGGACGATTTCCTGAAATGACGGCGATTTTGTCCTGAGGCTTCACCCCAAGTTCAATGAACGCTCCACTGAGAATATTTGACAACTCCACATATTCATCAATGCCATATTCACGCCATCTGCCGTTTTGTTTTGCTGCAAGGGCAACTTTCTGATCCGGAAATTTCTCCTTGTAGTGCGACAACAAATCAAAAACTCTTTTTACTTCCATATTGTATGACTTAAGAGTATATTCAATCTAAATTTTGCAAAAATACGCAATTAGTTTTTACAAACAAAGAAAAAAAAACAAAAAAAAGGGAGATATGTTTTAACATATCCCCCGATATTTTTATTTATATAATTATCAATTACTTAAATGAGATGGAATGCGACTGTGAGGCCAGCCATGACGATTGAAACCATGCTCATGAGTTTGATAAGGATGTTCAATGAAGGGCCTGATGTGTCTTTGAACGGGTCGCCGACAGTGTCGCCGACGACTGTGGCTTTGTGATTGTCAGAGCCCTTGCCACCGAAGTTGCCTTCTTCGACATATTTCTTTGCGTTGTCCCATGCGCCGCCTGCGTTAGCCATGAAGACCGCGAGGACGAAGCCGCATGAAAGGCCGCCGATGAGAAGTCCGAGGACACCAGGGACACCGAGGATGAGACCTGTCGCGATAGGAACAACGATTGCGAGGACTGAAGGGATTAACATCTCATGCTGTGCGCCTTTTGTTGAAATCTCAACGCAACGCTCGTAGTCAGGTTCCGCCTTGCCTTCGAGGATTCCCTTGATTGTGCTGAACTGACGGCGCACTTCCTCAACCATCTTCTGAGCAGCGCGGCCGACAGCGTTCATCGTCATTCCGCAGAACACGAACGCCATCATCGCGCCGATGAACACGCCGACGAGGACGATTGGGTTCATGAGGTTGACATTGTAAGCCTCCATGAAGTCAACGAGGGTGGCCTTTGCAGCTTCAACACCATTTGGAAGGTCTTGACCCACACGGATTAAAGCTATCTTGATTTCCTCGACGTATGAAGCGAGGAGTGCGAGAGCTGTGAGAGCCGCCGAGCCGATGGCGAAGCCTTTACCTGTCGCCGCCGTTGTGTTGCCGAGGGCGTCGAGGGCATCAGTGCGCTGACGCACTTCAGGGTCGAGACCGCTCATCTCGGCGTTGCCGCCCGCGTTGTCGGCGATAGGACCGTAAGCGTCGGTCGCGAGTGTGATGCCGAGTGTCGAAAGCATACCGACAGCGGCGATACCGATGCCGTAAAGACCCATCGAGAGGTTCTGTGCGTTAAATTCAACGTTGAAACCGTTTGCGCAGAGATAAGCGAGGATGATTGCCACGCCCACCGTCACAACCGGGATCGCTGTAGAAAGCATTCCGAGGCCGAGGCCGGAGATGATGACTGTCGCAGGACCTGTCTTCGAGCTTTCAGCGACTTTCTGAGTCGGCTTGAAAGTCTGTGATGTATAGTATTCCGTTGATTTTCCGATGATTACGCCAGCGAGAAGGCCGACGACGACCGAGAATGAGATGCCAACCCAGTTTTCGATTCCGAGTGCCCAGAATATTACGAATGTCGCGATTGCGATGAGCACTGAGCTGGTGTTGGTGCCACGGCTCAAAGCACCGAGGAGCTGTTTCATGCCTGCGCCTTCTTTTGTCTTGACCAAGAAAATGCCGATGAGTGAGAGCAACACGCCGACTGCTGCGATGAGCATAGGGGCGAAGACTGCCTTGAGCTGCATGCCTTCAACCGCCGATGTGGCGAAAGCCGAGGCGCCGAGAGCTGCCGTGGCGAGGATTGAACCTGCATACGACTCGTAAAGGTCGGCACCCATACCGGCGACGTCACCGACGTTGTCACCGAC
>JAUNNU010000225.1 GCA_030537295.1 Bacteroidia bacterium | reverse complement strand
GCACAAGTTTTTAACACGAGTTGCACAAGTTTTTTTGCTTCGCTTTCTGTTCTCTTAACTGTTCTTCATCCAAGTATCTTTTAGTCCGACGGTTCTGTTAAAGACGAGATGTTCAGGCGTGCTGTCCTTGTCGATGGTGAAATAGCCGATTCTCTGGAACTGGAAATGGTCGAGCGGTCTGGCATCTGCAAGGAATTGCTCGACGTAACAGTTCTGTCTGATTTCCAATGAGTTGGGGTTCATCATCTTACGCATCGCCTCAATCGGAGTGTTGCCTTCGTCCTGTAGTCTGGCGAGTTCGTCGCGCGGGTTCTCCACGTTCCAGAGTCTGTCGTAGAGACGCACTTCCGCTTTGATGCAATGGCTCTGGCTCACCCAGTGTATGGTGCCTTTCACTTTTCTGTTGGCGTCGGGCATTCCGCTGCGTGTCAACGGGTCGTATTCGGCATAGACCTCAATGACGTTGCCGTTTTCGTCTTTCCTGCAGCCGGTGCATTTCACGATGTAGGCGTTTTTCAGGCGCACCTCCTTGCCCGGGGTGAGGCGGAAATATTTGTTCGGCGGGCATTCCATGAAGTCCTCCTGTTCTATCCACAGCTCGCGGCTGAAGGTGATGTTGTGGCTTCCGGCGTTCTCGTCTTCCGGGTTGTTGATGGCTTCGAGTTCCTCTGTCTGGCCTTCCGGATAATTGGTAATCACCAACTTGACAGGGTTGATGACCGCCGAGACGCGTGTGGCGCGGGCGTTGAGGTCTTCGCGGATCGAGCTTTCGAGCAATGCGAAGTCGTTCAACGCGTCGTATGTCGTGTAACCGATTTTGTCGATGAATTTATGTATCGACTCCGGCGTGTAGCCGCGGCGACGGAATCCGCATATCGTGGGCATCCGCGGGTCATCCCAACCGCTCACGACGCCTTCCTTCACCAACACGAGGAGATTGCGCTTGCTCATCAGGGTGTAGTTGAGGTTGAGCTTGTTGAACTCGGTCTGGCGCGGACGGTGGTCTTCGAGGTCTTTGCCTTCTTTCACCTCATCGATGAAATAGTCGTAAAGCGGGCGGTGCACAACGAACTCAAGCGTGCACAACGAATGCGTCACGCCCTCGAAGTAGTCGCTCTGGCCGTGTGCGAAGTCGTACATCGGGTAGGCGTTCCATTTCGTGCCGGTGCGGTGGTGCGGTGTCTTCACGACGCGGTAGATGATAGGGTCGCGGAAATGCATGTTCGGGTTCGCCATGTCGATTTTCGCGCGTAGCACCATCTTGCCTTCTTCTATCTCGCCGGAGTTCATCTTGTTGAAAAGTTCAAGTGACTCCTCGACGGGGCGGTTTCTGTACGGGCTTTCGGTGCCGGGCTGCGTCGGCGTGCCTTTCTGCGCAGCGATCTCTTCGGAGCTTTGCTCATCGATATATGCCTTGTCTTCCTTTATTAATCTTATCGCGAAATCCCAGAGCTGCTGGAAATAGTCGGAAGCGTAATATTCATTTCCCCACTGATAACCAAGCCATTGTATGTCTTCTTTGATAGCATCGACATACTCCATGTTCTCCTTTGTCGGGTTCGTGTCGTCGAAACGCAGGTTGCAGACGCCGCCGTATCTTTTCGCCAGCCCGAAATCAAGGCAGATGGCTTTGGCGTGCCCGATGTGCAGGTAGCCGTTCGGCTCCGGGGGGAAACGCGTCTGGATGCGGCCGTCGTTCTTGCCGTTTCTTAAATCTTCTTCAACTTTCGCTTCAATGAAATTCAGCGATTTCTTTTCTTCTTTTTCTGCTTCGAGATTTTCCATTTTATCTTTCAAAATAGTTGCACACGTATTTTAACAAAGTCGCACAAGATTGTCATTTTTTAACTTT
>JAUNNU010000224.1 GCA_030537295.1 Bacteroidia bacterium | reverse complement strand
ACCCCTGAAACCCCTGAATCTTTGATTAAATCTTTAAATCCAAAAAATCCGTATCTTTGCCGCCCGAAGTTTGCGATTTATCAACCAAGGGCGACAAGACATCGAAACTCGTCAACCCCGAGAAGGTGGAGTTCGGGAAACAGGAATAAGCAAGAAAAATCCGTGTAAAACCACAAAAATTTCCGCTAAAAATACCTCATAATTCAAAAAAAGAATACTTCTATTGGAAAAATCTGTGTAAAACCACAAAAATTTCCGCTAAACGTTTGCGTAATTCAAAAAAGTTGTACTTTTGCGGAAAAATTTGTGTAAAACGTAGAACAATTCTGTTAGAGATATGATATTTGAACGTACATCTTATCTGCAAAAATTAATCAAAGCCCAAGGGAATGGAATGATTAAAATCGTTACGGGCATTCGTCGTTGCGGGAAATCGTTTCTTCTTTTTAATATCTTTCGCCAATATCTTATCCAACACGGTATTGATGAACAGCATATCGTATGTTTGAGTATGGATGATATGCGTAACGAAGAATTACGAAACCCCAAGCGCCTGTTAGAGTACCTGGACACACATATCATCAACGACGGCATTAAGACTTTTGTTATCATCGATGAGGTGCAGTTTGTCAAGAATTTTGTAGATGTACTTTTAAGTCTTACGCACATGCCGAATGTAGAAGCGTATGTGTCTGGTAGTAACAGCAGGTTCCTTAGCAGCGATGTTGTCACCGAATTCCGTGGACGCGGTTGGGAGATTCGTATTCATCCACTCAGTTTTGCGGAATACTATGAGGCATTGGGCGGAGGCATTTCCAACGCTTATCTCACTTATTTACGATACGGAGGTCTGCCTCAAGTGGCATTGATTGAAGATATTGAAAGCAAAAAGAATTTCTTGCAGAGTATATTTGAAACAACTTATTTACGCGACGTAATCGAACGGAATCACCTGCGTAACTCGGATGGCATGAAGGAGTTGATTCGGATATTGGCATCAGCTATTGGAGCAAGTACCAATCCGTCTCGTATTTCCAAAACATTCAAGTCCGTTGCGCAGATGGATATTAAATCGGAAACAATCAATGCTTATATCAATCACTTACAAGATGCTTTCATCGTCAATGAAGCTTTGCGCTATGATGTAAAAGGGCGCAAATACATTGGCACTGAAACAAAATACTATTTTGAAGACCTTGGCATACGAAACATGTTGCTTAACTATAGGCAAGAAGACGAGAAAAGCCACCTTATGGAGAATGCCATCTATAATGAATTACGGCGACGTGGTGCCACTGTAGATGTGGGGATGGTGGAGATGTGGGAAAAAGATAGTCAAGGGCAGACTGTCCGCAAGCAAACGGAAATAGATTTTGTAGTGAATAAGATGCCTCAAAAAATATATATCCAATCTGCATTGGAGCTGTCTTCCCGTGCCAAAACAGCACAAGAGCAACGACCTTTGGTAAATGTGAATGATAATTTCAAAAAGGTCATTATCGTTGGAGAACAATGCTTGCCGTGGATTAATGAAGATGGCGTACAGATAATCAGCGTTTACGATTTTTTAATGGGAAATGATGATATAGTATGATGAAACAAATAAAAAATTTAAAATTATAATGAAAAAACTTATTTTATTATTCCTCGCCCTGACGTTGAGCGCAGCACTTTGAGCACAAACAATCGACAATGTGGCGCATATTGATGCCAATGGTGGAGTTCAAGAAAATGAAATAAGCAGCGTCGATAACCCCGTAAAAACATCAGGTTCCGCGAGCCGCCTATATGAAAAACTATTTTGGCAACTTGCAAAAAATGGTGATACGTATCACGTTTTTCAGTGAAAATGA
>JAUNNU010000113.1 GCA_030537295.1 Bacteroidia bacterium | reverse complement strand
ACTCGTGTCAAAAACTTGTGCAACTCGTGTTAAAAAAGTGTAAATTAAAAACAGGTTTCATGAGCAGAAAAACTTGTGTAACTCGTGTCATAAACTTGTGCAACTCGTGTTAAAAAAAGTGTAAATTAAACAAGGTTTCACAAGCAAAAAAACTTGTGTAACTCGTGTCATAAACTTGTGCAGCTCGTGTTAAAAAAGTGTAAATTAAACAAGGTTTCATGAACAGAAAAAACTTGTGCAACTTGTGTCATAAACTTGTGTAACTCGTGTTAAAAAATAAGTAAAATATGTTTTTCAAAAATTTCATTGGTCTCCTCAAGCGTTTCACTGCCTCGTCGGTTCTCAATGTCATCGGGATGGCGGTCGCTTTCGCCACGGCCTACGTCATCATGGTGCAGGTGCGCTATGAACTGACTTTCAACAAGAGTTTCAAAGACGCCGACAATATCGTCACTCTCGAATGGCCAAGCCCTTATGCCGATGACTCTTACACTAATTTTATCTCGCGCCCGATGATTGAGTCGGCATTCGGCGACAATCCTGGCGTGGAATCTCATTGCGTTTTGACCTCGTTCACTTGGAGCCCGCAGGGGGTGATAATACGCGTTGGCGATGGCTTTGAAACCTGCCCGATGAACACGGTAAGATTAAGTGTCGAAATCTTTGAAGTATTGGGAATCAAGCCTTTGCGTGGAGACTTCTCCAAATTTGATGAGCCGAAAACCGTAGTGCTGACCGAATCGACAGCCGAACGACTGAACCGTGACGTGGGCGGAAGTGTCTGTTTTTCACCTGATTGGGATGAAGATATGGTGTACAGCATTATCGCCATAATTCCCGACATACCTGAAAACAGTGATTTCAATTGGTGGAATGCGTTTGTCTCCATTGGTGATGATTGGATTGATGACCGCAATGAGTGGTCGTTTCATGGCATGGCAAAAGTCAACACCGACGACCTTGAGCATGTGGCTGAGATTTGCCGTGCGAATCTTGCCGGGTATTTCGGAGAAGACCTGTCAGATCCAGACGAAAGCCAGTATTATGCCGACAAGATCAAGAAGGTGCGCGTTATACCGATCACCAAGACTTATTTTGATGAAAAAAGCGGAACTGGAAACAAAGGCAATCTTACAACAACACGGATGCTTGTTGCCATCGCTTTGTTAATCATAGTGATAGCGTTTATCAACTTCGTGAATTTCTTCATGGCGATGGTGCCGCAGCGGTTGCGTGGCGTGAACACCTACCGTGTTTACGGATGCACGAAAATGCAGATGAAACTCAGTTTTCTTTTTGAGGCTGTCGGCCTCGTGGTGATCGCGCTTGTCGCTTCGTTGCCTGTCATCGGGTCGGTTGAGACATCGTTTATAGCGAGTTTTGTATCGCCAACAATATCACTTTCAAGCAATTACGATATTTTCTTTGCAATATGTGCTGTCGGTTTGGCTTTCGCTGTGGTCGCAAACATCTATCCTGCGAATTACATCACATCGTTTCCGCTGGCTGTCGCCGCAAAAGGTAGTTTCGTTTCATCAAAAGCAGGCAAGAGACTTCGCACAATGCTCATCGGTGTGCAGTTTGCCGTTTCCATTGCTTTGATAATCAGTTCGTTGTTTATCAAACTTCAGCATGATTACATGTTAAGGCACGATATGGGTTTCAACAAGGAGATGTTGCTGACCGGCGTAGTGCCGTCGAAAATCGGCTATCATTTCTCCGACAGAGAGGCGTTCGCGTCGGAGCTGAAGAAAAACCCGCAGATTGTGGATGTCGCATACGCGAACGGACAGATGGTCTCGGGTGGCCGTATGGGCTGGGGGCGTGACTTCAACAACGAGGAAATCCATTTCAGCTGTTATCCTGTTTCATATAATTTCCTGAAATTCATGGGGATAGACATCGTTGAAGGCGAAGACTTCTCGAAAGTGGCAGAAAACGACAGTCTCGGAACGTTTGTCTTCAATGAGGTCGCGAAAAATAAATTCGGGCTCACGTTGGAGGACAAGATTGTCGGTCATAACAAAGAGACAAAGATTGTCGGTTTTTGTAAAGACTTTAATTTCAAGCCGTTACAATATGATAATGAACCGTTTGCGTTTTACGTCTTCGGGCCGGATTCGTGGAAGTCGCTCGGTAATCTTTATGTCAGAGTAACGCCGGATGCGGATGTCGAAGCCGTCATCGATTTCATAAAAGACGAGGTCGTGAAGTACGTTCCGGAGAAGAATCGCGGCGACTTAGACTTCGACTTCTTCGATGAAGAGCTTGCGCGAATATACGATTACGACAGAAAGTTCGCGGCGCTGATTACCACGTTCTCGGTGGTTTCAATCATCATCTCGCTGATGGGCGTTTTCGGCTTGGTTCTCTTTGAGACTCAATATCGTAGGAAAGAAATCGCACTTCGTCGTGTGAACGGTGCGACGGTTCGCGAAATCCTCGACATCTTCAGCAGTCAGTTCGTGAAAATCGTGCTGGTGTGCTTTGTCGTCGCTGCACCGGTCTCGTATTTCATCATCGACAGATGGCTCGGGAAGTTCGCCTACCGCACTCCGATGCCTTGGTGGGTCTTCGCGCTTTCGCTCGCTATCGTGTTGGTTATCACCATCTCAATAGTGTTGATAAGATGTTGGAAATCGGCGAATGCAAACCCGGTGGAGGCGTTGAAAGACAGTTAAGAGAGTAATAGATTTAGATAAAACTGCACTGAAAAATGTGCAGTTTTTATAAAATATTGCACTGAAAAATGTGCAGTTTGAAAAAACTTTTCTTGATAATAAAAACTTGTTAAAAGCGTTAAATGTTTGTTAACGAGCGAAATAATGAAAAGAGCCGCCTTTTTTGTGATTGTCTTTTTCTGTGTGATTGGGTTGCACGGACAGGTCAATCTCTCTTTGGTGAAAGGCAGAATCGTTTCCGAAGACAGTCTGCAACCGGTTCCCAACGCTCACATAATCAGCAAGACTTCGCTTTACGGCGCAATCGCCGATGCCGACGGGAATTTCTCGTTGATGTTGAAGAAAACCGACACTTTGTGGGTGAGTTGTGTGGGCTTTGAAGATGGAAATGTTATCGTTAATCGTGACGATGTTTCTGATAAAGAATTGATAATCAGAATGAAAAGGGCTGTTATTGTTCTTCATGAAGTCGATGTATATCCGTATTTGGACAGGGCGGTCATCAATGAAATCATAGCTAAAATGCCGATGAAGCAGCCTTTTTCCATACCTCATGTCACGAAAACCGTCGATCCGAGAATTTTGAACAGGAAACCGATCAAGCAGCCGCCGGCATCAGTTATCAATCCTGTCTCATTGATTTACAAACATTTTAACAAAAACGAAAGGTTGAAACGCAAAATGCTCCGTAACCGAAAGAGATACAATAAGACACTGATTGAACAGGGTGCGCCCGATTCGCTGCTGCTGCCGGAAGTGATTGATTTTTCTGATGATAATTATTGATGAAACATTCAATTATTTCGTACCTTTGCAATCAAATTTTGGAAAAATGAATTCAATAAATCCGGCTTTGAAATCTTACATCGAAAAGGAGATTCTGCCTCGTTACGGAAGTTTCGACAAGGCTCACCGCCTCGACCACGTCACGACGGTCATTGAAGAAAGCCTGAACATCGCGAAAAACTATCCTGAAACCGATGTGAACATGGTTTATGCCATCGCTGCGTATCACGACACCGGGCTTGTGAATGGCCGTGATAATCATCACATTGACTCCGGAAAAATCATCATGGCGGATGAGAACCTGAGACGATGGTTCTCCGATGAGCAGCTTCAAATCATGCGCGATGCCGCCGAAGACCACCGCGCCTCCTCCGACCATGAGCCGCGCACCATCTACGGGAAAATCGTGGCCGAAGCCGACAGAATCATCGACACCGACATCGTCATCCAACGCACCGTTCAATACAGTCTGAAACATTTTCCGGATTACACCGAAGAGCAACATTATCAACGTGTTTGCGAACATCTGAAAGAGAAATATCTCGAAGGCGGCTATCTCAAACTGTGGATTCCGGAATCGAAAAACGCCGCGCGGCTGCAAAAACTGAGGGAAATGGCCAAAGATGAGACGCTGTTGCGGGCTTATTTCGACAAATATTATCAATTGGAAACTAAATCGTGATTTTATTTTTTTATTCAGAAATCTTTCGTAATTTTGCACGTTTTTAAATTTAAAGATTCAAGATTTAAGATTCAAAGATAATAAACACATAACTTTAAAAATATAATATCATGGAATTACCATTTGCAGAATCATGGAAAATTAAGATGGTTGAACCCATCAAGAAAAGCACACGCGAAGAACGTGCGAAATGGTTGGAAGAAGCTCACAACAACGTGTTCATGCTTAAGTCGGACCACGTTTACATCGACTTGCTGACAGACTCAGGCACAGGCGCGATGAGTGATCGTCAGTGGTCGGCGATGATGCTTGGCGACGAGAGCTACGGCGGTGCCCGCAGCTTCTATCACATGAAAGACACAATCACCGAGATCACAGGCTTCAACTACGTCATCCCGACGCACCAGGGCCGCGCTGCCGAGAACGTGCTGTTCTCGTACCTCGTGAAACCTGGCATGGTCGTCCCGGGCAACGCCCACTTCGACACCACGAAAGGTCACATCGAGAGCCGTAAGGCCTTCGCCATCGATGTGACAATCCCGGAGGCGAAAGACACACAGCTCGAACTGCCTTTCAAAGGCAACGTCAGCCTCGAACTTCTCGAAAAAGTTCTGAAAGAGAACAAAGGCAACGTGCCGTTCATGGTCCTCACCGTCACCAACAACACAGTGGGTGGCCAGCCGGTCAGCATGAAGAACATCCGCGAGACCTGCGAACTCTGCCATAAATACGGCGTGCCGGTCAACATGGACAGCGCACGTTTCGTCGAGAACGCATATTTCATCAAGACACGCGAAGAAGGCTACGCCGACAAGTCGATTGCCGAGATCGCCAAGGAGATGTTCAGCTACGCCGACAGCATGACGATGAGCGCGAAGAAAGACGGTCTCGTCAACATGGGCGGTTTCATCGCCACCAACAAGAAAGAATGGTACGAAGGCGCCAAGCTGTTCTGCATCCCGTTCGAGGGCTTCCTCACCTACGGCGGTATGAACGGCCGTGACATGGACGCTCTTGCAGTCGGTCTGAAGGAAAACTGCGAGTTCGACATGGTGGAGACACGTATCAAACAGGTGAAGTATCTCGCCGACAAACTCGATGAATACGGAATCCCTTACCAGCGTCCTGCCGGCGGTCACGCCATCTTCGTCGATGCCGACAAGATTTTGGTCAACGTGCCTAAGGAAGAGTTCCCGGCTCAGACGCTGACATGCGAGCTTTATCTCGAAGCCGGCATCCGTGCCTGCGAAATCGGTTACATGCTCGCCGACCGCGACCCGGTCACACGCGAGAACCGTTTCGGCGGCCTCGACTTCGTGCGCCTCTGCATCCCGCGCCGCGTCTATACAAACAACCACATGGACGTCATCGCAGCAGCTCTGAAGAACGTCTATGAACGCCGCGACACCATCAACCACGGCGTCCGCATCACTTGGGAAGCCGAACTCATGCGCCACTTCACAGTGCAGCTTGAAAGAATCAAATAAAGAGTAGAGATGAGAGAGTAGAGTTAAGAGAGTCGTAAGGTTTTCTCTTAACTCTGCTCGCTGCTCTCTTAACCCGAAAGTTATGGCATTAAGCTTGACATTCATCATCGCCCTCACTTTCTGCGTCGAGACGGCTTCGACGGCTTTCAACGTGGAAACGAAAAACGGTTGGGGACGTAACTCGTTGTTCGTGTGCGCTTTGGCATTCGGACAAGCTCTTTTTTATTATCTCGGCGGATTGCTCGGAAACACTTTCATGCCGAAATTCGACAGCATCGCCAAAATCGTGGTGCTCGTTTTGTGTTTCATGATCGCCTTCAGGACAATCACGGATACGCTGAAAATCAAAAATGGAAAGAACCTTTTTTTAATTGACAAGAAAAAACATCTTCTGATTCTCACCATCGCATTAGGAATCAATCCTTTCATCGCCGGACTGATGTCGAACGAGGCGTTTCTGCCTTTGCTCGGTGACATGACGCCTGTTTACATCTTCGGCTGCGGAATCATTTGGGGATTGATTGGAATCGGAACGAAATTTTCTCAAATCAAGCTGTTAATCAACAGTTTGGGCAATGTTTTGGCTGCTTTGGCAATTTTGGCAGTCGGAATCGTGACGTTATTTTAAATTGAAAATAATAATCATTTGCAATGAAAAAGATATATTTTTTTGTATCGTTGGTTTTATGTGTTTTTGCGCTTGAGGCACAGCCTGCAGGTTACTATAATTCTGCCGAAGGCAAGACAGGAAACGCCTTGAAAGCAGCTCTTCACAATATCATAAAAAATGATAATCACGTGAGTTACAAAGAGTTGCTTAACGCTTACAGACAGACCGACATGAAGCCGAACGGCAAGGTCTGGGACATTTATTCGGATGTGCCGGGCGGAAATCCGCCTTACCAGTACGATTTCGGCGAAAACTGCGGAAACTACAGCGGCGAAGGCGACTGCTATAACCGCGAGCATATCTGGGCGCAGTCGTGGACTAATGACGACAGTTACCATAAAACAGACATCTTGCATGTCATCCCGACCGACGGCTACGTGAACGGGAAACGCAGCAACTACGCTTTCGGTGAGGTGAAAAACGCCGAGTGGACTTCCGAAAACGGCTCGAAATTGGGGAAATGCAAAACCTCTGGTTTCAACGGAACGGTGTTCGAACCGATTGACGAATATAAAGGCGATGTGGCACGCACTTTGATGTATGTCAGCGTGAGATATTACAACGAGGACGGCAGTTGGAAAACGTCGGACATGACAAACAAGTCGGTCATCAAAGACTGGGCGATGGACATGCTCCTGCGCTGGCATCGCGACGACCCCGTTGACCAGAAGGAAATCAACAGGAACAACGCAGCTTATAACATTCAGGGAAACCGTAACCCGTTCATTGACAATATGGATTATGCCGAAATGATCTGGGATGCGACGTGGAGCGTCAGTGAAGACTACGTCACGATGAGCGTCAACGTGTGGCCGAATCCGGCGACATCGACAATCAATATCAGCGGAGAAAATATCAATGCGGTTTATATGTATAACGCTGTCGGTCAATTAGTTCTGACTTTCGATGCTGTTGACGAGACCTCGACGATTGACGTCAACGGTTTTAATGAAGGAATCTATTTTCTGAATGTCATTTCTGAAAACGGGAAATCCGTCATGAGAAAAGTCGTTATCACCAAATAACTTTCAAACTTTATAACTTTATAAACTTTCAACTTCAGAATGTTTTATCTGACGAAAATATTTCACTTCGAGGCGGCGCACGCCTTGGCCGGTTACGACGGCAAATGCCGTAACATTCACGGTCATTCATACGAACTTCAGGTGACTGTGAAAGGCTTGCCGATTGATGAGCCGGGAAATCCGAAAAACGGGATGGTCATTGATTTTCATGACCTTAAGCGGATTGTGAATGAAGAAGTCGTTGGGCGTCTCGACCATTCGTTCATCATCGGGACGAACATGCCGGAGGATTTCGTTGAGAGTGCGAAGAGGAATTTCGATAAAATCGTTTGCGTGAATTATCAGCCTACGACGGAGAACATGCTGACGGATTTTGTTGAAAGGATAAAAGTGAAATTGTCGCAAAACGTTGAGTTACATAGTGTTAGATTGCAGGAGACAAGAGACAGCTATGCGGAGTGGCGGGAGAGTTGAAGATTTTGAGATAAAGAAACAAGTAAAACAGCAATATGACGCTAACGATAGAAGACATAATAACACGGAAAGAAGGACAAACGTTCGACTGTAAGAGTGGGCAGATAGAACCCAAGGCATTGGCCGTCCCTATTGTGGCAATGGCAAATGCTGATGGTGGCACGCTTGCAATTGGTGTGTCCGACAAAACTCGCCGAATAGAAGGTGTTGATGGAAACGAGAAACGACTCAACGACCTGCTCCGTGTTCCTTTCGACTTCTGTAATCCTTCTGTGCGAATACGCTGTGAGTACATTCCATGCAAGGATTACGAGGGACAGGACAATCGCATCCTACTCATGCACATTCCTGCCAGCGGGCAGTTGCACACCAATCAAGCAGACGAGTGTTTCATGCGTGTTGGCGACAAGAGCAAGAAATTGACCTTTGAAGAACGCCTGCAGCTGATGTATGACAAGGGCGAACGTTACTACGAAGACAAAGAGGTCTATGGTGCAACCATCAACGATGTTGACATGAATCTTGTAAATGACTTTCTGTCGGTTATAGGTTATAACAAGAAAGCAATAGAATACCTTCGTGAGAACAACGATTTTGTGACAGAAGTTGAGGGTAAGCAAAAGGTAAGTACCGCTTGTATTCTCCTCTTCGGCAAGAATCCACAACGTTTCTTTCCTCGTGCCCGTACTCGTTTCATACGTTATGAAGGAACAGAAGAAAGAGTGGGTACGGAAATGAATGTCATCAAAGACGTGACTTTTGAGGGCACAATTCTCAATCAGATTCGTCAGACAATCAGTTATCTTGAAACGCAAGTTCGCGAACATTCCTACCTTGGTAATGATGGCTTGTTCCATACCGATCGTGACTATCCTCAGTTCGTCATACAAGAAATGGTGGTCAACAGCGTGTGTCATAGAGCCTACAACATCAAGGGAACCGAGATACAGATCAAGATGTTCGATGACCGTATTGTCTTCGAGACACCGGGTGATCTCCCTGGCCTTGTGCGTCCCGACAACATCCGTCATACCCATTTCTCTCGTAATCCCAAGATAGCCCAATACCTCAAGGCATACAAGTATGTCAAGGAGTTTGGTGAGGGTATGGATCGTATCTATCGTGAACTCAATGTCAACCATACTCCCGAGCCAAAGGTTCATCTTGACGCTTTCATATTGAAGGTTACTGTTCGCAAGAATGAGGTTGGGTTGACAGAAAACAACGAAAAGTTGATAGAAAAGGTGTCTGAAAAAGCAGAAA
>JAUNNU010000016.1 GCA_030537295.1 Bacteroidia bacterium | reverse complement strand
TCAACTCTCCTCTCTCAACTTTCCTCCTCAATCACATCCTCAATCATCATCTTCAGCTCCTGAAGCTGTTCCAAGGTGAAATTTTCTTTCTTGGTAAATGCCGAGACCAACTCGGTGTATGAACCGTTGAAGTAATTGGAAACCAATACTTTAAGTGAGTTTTGTGAATATTCTTCCTTGCTTATGAGTGGGAAATAACGGTTCGCCTTGCAGAACGTCTCGTGTCCGACAAATCCTTTCTTTTCAAGAATTCTCACCATCGTCAAGACTGTGTTGTACGCCGGTTTCGGCTCGGGGAACGCCGTCATTATCTCGTTTGCGAATCCTCGCCCGATCTTCCAGATGACCTGCATCACCTGTTCTTCTGATTTTGTCAGTTCTTTCATTTTACACATATTTTTAAATAATCTTACACTTTTTTAACACAAGTTGCACGAGTTATAAACACAGGTTGCACAAGTTTTTTGTCTATTTAACGCTGCAAAGATACAATTTATTTTTAAATGATATAACTAAAAATTTAGTTTTGATGAAAATATTTTTTTAACATTGATTTTCAACTGTTAAATTGCTTATTTTTGCACGTTCTATAAAAATTTAAAAATGAAGAAAATAATTATGTGTTTAGGAATTGCAGGGCTGCTAACTGCTTGTAATCCAAAGGATAACAAGTCGGCCCAAACCGAGTCGGAAAATTTCAAGTATTTGGTTGACGAGTTCGCCGACTTGAAAGTGATGCGTTATCAGATTCCCGAATGGGATCAGCTGACGCTGCAACAGAAAGAGTACATTTATTATCTGGGTGAAGCCGCCAAGTGCGGTCGCGACATCCTCGCCGACCAGAATTTCAAGTACAACCTCACCGTCCGCAAAACGGTTGAGGCTATCCTCAACTCTTATCAGGGTGACAAGCAAAGTGCTGACTATCAGAATTTTGTCGTTTATGCAAAACGTATTTTCTTCAGCAACGGCATTCATCATCATTATGCTGAAGACAAGTTCTTCCCGGAGATTTCTCAGGAATATTTTGCGGAACTTGTGAAAAATTCAGATGTCAATCTGCTTCCTCTTGCTGAAGGCGAAACCGTCGATGCTTTTCTGATGTTCATCACGCCTGTTATCTTCGACAAAGACCTTTATGCGATGCGCCGCAGCGGTGAGGCCGACATCATCAAGAACTCATGCGTGAATTTCTATGACGGCGACATTTCTAAAGAAGAAGTCGAGCAATTCTATGACAATCAGCGTGTTCCGAACGACGCACAGCCTATTTCCTACGGCTTGAACTCAAAGCTCGTGAAAGAAAACGGAAAGATTCGCGAGGACGTTTACAAAGTCGGCGGGCTTTACGGCAAGGCTCTCGAGCAGATTGTCTATTGGCTGAAAAAGGCGAATGAGGTTGCGGAAAACGACATTCAGCGCAATTACACACAACTCCTTATTGATTATTATACGACCGGCGACCTGAAGACATGGGACGATTACAACGTTGCATGGGTTCAGGATTCAGTTTCGACAATCGATTTCGTGAACGGTTTCATTGAAGACTACGGCGACCCGATGGGCATGAAGGCCACGTGGGAGGCTGTCGTTGACTTCAAGGACATGGAAGCCACGAAACGCGCCGAACTCATCAGCGGAAACGCACAGTGGTTCGAGGACAACTCACCCGTTGACCCACGTTTCAAGAAGAAAGAATGCAAGGGCGTGAGTGCGAAAGGTATCATCGTCACCACTCTTGCGGGCGACTGCTTCCCGGCACCTCCAATCGGAATCAACCTGCCGAATGCCGACTGGATTCGTAAGGACTACGGCTCTAAATCAGTGACAATCACTAACTTGATGGACGCATACGACAAGGCGGCCAACGAGTCACCGAAGAGCGCATTGGCGGAGTTCGCTTATTCACAGGAAGAGATCGACCTCTGCAAGAAATATGGCGGCATCGCTGACGTGGTTCACACCGACCTTCACGAATGCCTCGGTCACGGTTCGGGACAGCTGCTCCCGACAACACAGCCTAACTCGTTGAAAGAGTACAATTCAGCTCTCGAAGAAGCCCGCGCCGACTTGTTCGGTCTTTACTATTGCGCCGACCCGAAGATGGTTGAACTTGGTGTCCTCCCTGACGCCGAATGCTACAAGGCGGAATACGCCGGTTTCATCCGCAACGGCCTTATCGGGCAGCTCGCGAGAATCGAACTCGGAAAAAACATCACCGAATCGCACATGCAGGATCGCGCCCTCATCAGCCAATGGTGCTATCAGAAAGGCTTGAATAGCAACGTGATAGAAAAGAAAATCCGCGACGGAAAGACTTATTTCGTCATCAACGACTACGAGAAACTCCGCGACTTGTTCGGCGAACTCCTCGCTGAAATACAGCGTATAAAATCAGAAGGCGACTATGAAGCCGGAAAGAATCTCATTGAGACTTACGCAGTTAAGATTGACCCGGAACTTCACAAGGAAGTCAGGGAACGTTACAACGCCCTCGGCCTCAAACCTTACGGCGGCTTCATCAATCCGGAAATCGTTCCTGTTGAACAAGACGGTAAAGTCGTTGACTATCAAGTGACTTATCCTTCTGACTTCATGCAGCAACATCTCGATTACGGCAAGAAATACAGTTTCGTTGACGAACATCATGCCGATGCCCCGACACATCTTGTCGTTGACATGCTTTATGATTTCATCGATGGAACATTGGCTTGCGATAACGCTGAAAACGCTGTGCATCAAGTAATTAACTTTATAAATGCACATCCAGACCAGCGTGTTGTTTACATCGTTGATGCGCATCCGGAAAATCACAGTTCATTCATGGAAAATGGTGGTATCTGGCCTGTCCACTGTGTCGAAGGAACACGTGGCGGCTCAATACACGAGGCTTTCTACACAGATGTTATCAATCCAACCAACCGTCCGAATCCTGAAACAAACATTTTCCGCAAAGGTTTCAAGGCTGATGAAGAACAGTACTCTGGCTATGAATCTGTCGGCCATGATGGAAAATTGCTTAAGGATATCGTTGGTAAATACTTGATTATCAGCGGTATCGCAACTGAATATTGTGTCAAGAACACTGTTGAAGAGTTTTTGAACGATGGTCATAATATTGAAGTCTTCAGTCCAGGTCTTGGTTATATTGATTATAAAAGCCATCTTAAGACTGTCGATGACCTTAAAAATGTTGTGACAGTTATTGAATAACAATTGAATACATGAAAAAAGCGCGATGTTATGTCGCGCTTTTTTATTGCTTGCCCTTCCCGTTCCTTTTCTCTTGCCTTTGCTGTTGCCTTATCATTTTCTTGAGTGCCCTTTCGTTTTCTTTGTTGACGAATTTAGGGTTATCTCCTTGATAATGATATTCTTCCCGCTTTAAGTCTTCGAGCTTTTCGTTGAAAACGTATGTCAGTCGTAAGGTGAACATGTTGTTGTATTGCTTGTAAGGCCCTGTGACGTTTCCTTCAAAGTCGGTGAAAGAACGTGTCCTGATTGGGTTCAGTGAATATGAATATCTGAATCCGAGTTTGAGACGTTTCCAAACACGAATCTTGACATCGGCTAAAATGTTGAATTCGTCGCGGTTGTAATCTCCGCTGTTCAGTGAGACACCGGTTTCGTAACCGTGTTCGTACTCTTTCAGACCCATGAGACGTGCGTAAGAGACACCGACGCCGGCGGAAACGAATTTTTTATCTGTAAAATAAACCATAAAAGGAACTTCGCCGTAATGGAGACGGAGGTCGTATTCTCCGGTCAATGGCTGGTGCGTGACAGGGTCAAAAATGGTGTCGTATTTCGCATCTTGTTTCGCACCTTTCTGATTATAAAGGACTTCCAACGACAATTCAATGCTGAAGTTTCTTTTTTGAAAAACTGGGGTCAATACACCGACACCAGCGTTCACGCCTTTTTTGTAAAATCCCATCATCTGGTCGCCGTCAACTTGACAGAAATTCAATCCGACAAACGCCTCACCAAGAAACATTTGCGCCTTGACATTACCGGAAATCCCAATTAATATTGTAAATAATGCGATTAGTAAACCTTTTTTCATTTAGTAAATTTTTATTCCATCTTGCTTTAACGGAAAACATGTCGTTTTATTTCATTGAAAGACTGATTCTTTTCCTCGGAATATCAACCTCGGTAACGGTGACTTTCACTTTCTGATTCAGTTTCACGACCTGATTGGGGTCGGTGATGAACCTGCTCGACATCTGGCTGATGTGAACGAGTCCGTCCTGATGAACGCCGACATCGACAAAACAGCCGAACGCTGTCACATTCGTTACGATGCCGACTAATTGCATTCCTTGATGTAAGTCATTGATTGTGCGTATGTTTTTGTCAAATTCAAATGTCTCAAACGATTTTCTTGGGTCGCGGCCAGGTTTTTCGAGTTCGGAAATGATGTCGTTGATGGTTTCGATTCCGAAATCTTTTTCGATAAATTCTTTCGGATTTATTTTTGAAATAAGTTCTTGATTGCCAATTAGTTCGCTGACTTTGACATTGAGTTTCTTTGCCATTTTCTCAACGATATGGTAGCTTTCTGGGTGAACTGCGCTTGCGTCTAATGGCTGTGCGGCTCCGTGGATTCTCAAGAATCCGGCGCACTGCTCGAAAGCCTTGTTGCCGAGACGCGGCACCTCCATGAGCTGCTTGCGGCTCTTGAAGCCTCCGTTTTCGTTTCTGAATTTCACTATCGAACTTGCGAGTTGCGGCCCGACACCGCTTACGTATGAAAGCAGCTGCTCGCTTGCGGAGTTGAGTTCGACACCGACGGCGTTGACGCAGCTCTCGACAACGTTTCCGAGTTCGTCACCGAGCATTTTCTGGTTCACGTCATGTTGATATTGCCCGACACCGATTGATTTCGGGTCGATTTTTACAAGTTCCGCCAACGGATCCATCAGTCTTCTGCCGATGCTCACCGCGCCGCGCACTGTGATGTCGTATTCCGGGAACTCGTCGCGCGCCACTTTGCTCGCGGAATAGACGGAAGCGCCGCTCTCGTTCACCATGACGGCAGTGATGTCGCGGTCGAACTTTATACTCTTGATGAAGTCCTCGGTCTCACGCCCCGCTGTCCCGTTGCCGATGGCGATGACCTGGACTTTATATGCCTGTACGAGATAACGAATCTTGGCAGCTGCGGCGTGCGTCTCGTTTTGCGGCGGATGCGGAAATATCGTCTCGTTGTGAATCAAAGCTCCGTATTCGTTGAGAATCACTACTTTGCATCCGGTGCGGAAACCTGGGTCGAGGGCGAGCACGCGTTTCTGACCGAGCGGCGCAGCAAGCAAAAGCTGCCGCAGGTTCTCGGCGAAGACCTTCACCGCCACTTCATCGGCCTTCTGCTTGTAAAGCGCACGGATTTCTGTTTCAAGCGACGGCTCCAAAAGACGTTTCCATGCATCGTCGATGGCATCCTGGACCAAATCGGTGCTTGCGTTGTCGCCTTTCAGGAAGATGTTGTCCAATGTCTTGAGCGCATCTTCGTCGTTGATGTCTAACTTCACTTTCAGAAGTCCTTCTTCCTCGGCTCTGAACAACGCCAAAATGCGGTGCGACGCCGCCTTGGAAATAGGTTCGCTGAAATCAAAATATTGCTTATATGTCTGAGCCTCAGCCTCTTTGCCTTTTACCAAAGAAGATTTTATCACGCCGCTTTTGTGATAGATGTCGCGGATTTTGTTGCGGCCTTTGATGTTTTCCGAAACCCATTCGGCCATGATGTCGCAGGCGCCTTTCAACGCTTCTTCTTCGCTGTTGACATCTTTCTCCTTATTAATATAGCGTTTTGCGAGACCGTTAACATCGTCGCTGTTTTGCGACATGATGAGTTTGGCAAGTGGTTCGAGGCCTTTCTGACGTGCGATTTCGGCCCGCGTCCTGCGCTTCGGTTTGTATGGAAGATACAGATCCTCAACGTCTTGCATCGTCTCAGCATCGTTGATTTGTTTTTCAAGCTCAGGCGTCAGTTTCTCCTGTTCGGAAATCGACTTCAACACAAATTCCTTGCGTTTGTCCAACTCTTCCAACTGCTCGATTCGTTTTTTGATGTCGGCGACGGTCTCTTCGTTCATCGTGTTCGTCATTTCCTTACGGTAACGTGCGATGAACGGCACTGTCGCACCTTCGCCTAACAATTTGATTACGTTTTCGGCAGCTCTCTCGCTGACGTTGAATTCTTTTGATATTTTACTTGTATAACTCATTTTCTATTCCAGATTTTCCAAGCGGTATCAGCTTGTAAATATAACATTTTCAATCCATTATATATTTTTGTACCTTGCAGTTTCCCTTTTTTCAGAAAAACGGTTTCTTCGGGGTTGTATATCAAATCAATCAAAATATTTGTAGAATTTAATGTTTCAAAAGGCAGGTCAAGGCAATTATTTGCATTTGGATGCATCCCAACAGGAGTTGCATTGATAATCAATTCGTTGTCGTGAAAACCATCATTCTTCAATTCGGAATATGATATTTGATTTTCAAGTCTGATGTTTCTTGTAACAAATTGCAAATCAATGTTTTTGTTTTTCAAAACAAAGGAAACCGCTTTAGATGCGCCGCCTGTTCCCAAAATCAAAGCTCTGCCAATTTTTCTGTCTTGAATTGCGTCTTCCAAAAGTCCTTGAAAACCAATGTAATCTGAATTGAAACCGTGAAGTTTCCTGTCGGAATCTATTTTCACAACATTTACGGCACCGATTTCTTTTGCGTTTTCGTCAATGAAATCAAGATGCTTGATTATTTCGTTTTTGTATGGATATGTAATTGTAAATCCTTGTAAATCAATGTTTTCTGAAATTATTTCGTCAAGATTATTTAGATTTTCCAAATCGAAATTGGAGAAGGAGCAATCAAGATTTTCTTTCTCGAATTTGTTTTCAAAATATTTTTTTGAAAAAGAATGCTCCAGTGGATGTCCTATTAAACCAAATGATTTCATTATCAATAATTTACATCGTTTGCACCCTCTTGACTCTACTCTTTTAACTCTTAACTTTTCTTCTCCGCCATTTTTTCAGTAAGCACAATAATCGCTGCACCTATTAATAATATGACTACCGCTGTTGCGAAATGAATGTCCATTTGGGGCATAAAGTATTCATAACCAATTGTTTTGGCTTCGCTTCCGAAATAAGTGATGATTTCGTTTTTCCAAGGCCAGATGATTGGCATTGATCCGAGGATGAAACCCGTCAGAAGTGAAATTGTTATGTCGCGGTAGTTTTTGTAAATCCATGCCAAAAGATGCGCGAATGCCAAAAGTCCGGCTGCCGCACCAATCACGACAGGAATCAAGATGCTCATGTTTAAGTCTTTAACTGCTTGAATCATAACGAGTTGATAGTTGCCCATGAGGACAAGCACGAATGAGCCGGAGAGTCCGGGGAGAATCATCGAACATGTCGCGACGGCTCCGCAGATCATCAGATAAAAGAAGTTGTCGTTTTCTTTCGCCGGTGTCCCGAATGCAATTAACAGTGCGATGGCGGTCCCGATGACGAATGAAACAATGACTTTCCAACTCCATTTCTCAACGGTTTTGCCCACGTAATATATTGATGTTAAAATCATTCCGAAGAAAAACGACCAAAGATACGTCGGGTAGTTTTTGAAAAGATAGTCGAAGATTCTCGCTATTGAAAGAATAGCTACGACGACTCCGAGTCCGACAGAACACAGAAACCAGAGGTCAGTGTGTTTTGCGAACTCCTTGAATTTTCCTGAAAACAGGAGCTTTGCTGCCGTTAAGTTGAACGATTTCAGCGAGTTGACAAGTCTCTCGAATATTCCGGTGATTAACGCAATCGTGCCTCCCGATACGCCTGGTATCACGTTGGCTGAACCTATCCCGATTCCTTTGATGAAATTTGATACGTATTGATTCATAGTTTATTTTTTATTCTTAATTCTATATTCTTCAATGAGTTCCATGATTGAGGCGTTGTTTGTGAGGTTCTCCGCATCAAAATTCAGAAACTCAATATGACCGTCGTAGTCGATTTCCAACGCCGTTTCCAATGTCAACAACCCTGACTCATTTTCGTTTTCAGCGAAATGCAAAAAAGCTTTCCTGTAAAGCAACGGTGCGTTGTTGCCTAAAATATTCAAACCTCTGTCGATTGATGAAAAAGCGTTCTCGACATCGTCTTTCAAAATATAGCATTCCATCATGGTGATGTATGCGTTTTCATCGTATGGGTTCAGACTCAAAATTTCGTTGACAATCTTCAAGGCTTTGTCATATTCATCAAGTTTGTTGTATTCTTCCGCCATAACAAACATATAATCAGTGTTATACGGTGAAAGAGTATGTGCGTGTTTGAGGAATTTTATTGCGGATTTAGGATTGTTTTCGTCGCTCAACAAGAACCCGATTCCGGCGTAGGCTTCCGGAAGGTTCTCGTCTAATTTCATTGCCTTTTTGTAATTTCTCATCGCCTCCGCCATGTCGCCGAGTTTGGCGTGAGCCTCGCCGTAAAGACAGTAGAGCAGGGGTGGACACGCTTGGTAACGAATTGCTTCCGTCACAATTTCAAGCGTTTGCGAAAATTTTCCTGTCTCGTTGTATGCTGTCGCAATGTCGATGTAAGCTTTGGAATTGCGCGGGTCGATGGCCAAAACGTACTCAAATTGTTCGACGGCGGAGTCAAGGTCGCCCATTCTGATGTAACAGCTGCCGAGTGCCATCCAAGCCGGCGCACTGTACGGGTCGAGGTCAATCTCTTTTTTGAAGAAATCAAGAGCGTCTTCAAGCCTGTTAAGCATTGAATAACAGTTTCTTATCTCAAAATATTGATTGTCGATGTCGATTTTTCGGTTTAAGCCTTTGATGTGATAATTTAGCGCGTTTTCGTAGTCGCCAAGGTTTTCGTATTCAATTGCTATAAAGTTGAAAAGGTCTTCGCATTCTTTGTATTCGAATGCTTTCACGGCTTTCATGTAAGCGTTGATGGCTTTTTTATGTTCGTGAAGTTCTGAATAGCAGGAACCTAAAGTTATTTGATAATCAGCGTCTTCCCTGTCAACGGCCGCATTTTTCAAAGTGGAGAGTGCTTCTTTTGCGTGTGAATTTGCGAGAAGTTTCTTCGCTTTGATAATCTGAATCATCGGGTTGTTTGGATGAAATTTTATTGCGATGTCGGCGGCTAAGTTGGCTCTTTTTATGTTGTCTTGCTGAAGATAATGTTCCACGATGACATTAAGTTCATCAGCATCAAAGTAATACGATTGCTGCTGTTTCACCATGTCCTCAAAGCGGCTGACGAGTTCGTTTACGTCAAAATCGTCATCCATGAAGCTATCATCATCAAAAGCCATAGATATTTAAAAATTTTTGCAAAAGTACTAAAATTATTGTAATTTTGCGCAAATTTTAAAAGAAAACTATGCCATTGATTAAATCAATTTCCGGATTCCGCGGGACAATTGGCGGCAGGCCGGACGACGGATTGACCCCGATAGATATTGTAAGGCTTACTTCGGCCTTTATTTGTTTAATTAGACGCAGCGGCGTAAAACGTCCGCGTATTGTTGTCGGTCGCGACGGACGTCTCTCCGGCTTCATGGTGAACCAACTCGTTTGCGGAAACCTTCAGGCTATGGGTGCCGACGTAATCGACATCGGCCTCAGCACGACCCCGACGACGGAGATTGCCGTCACGGAACTGAAAGCCGACGGCGGCGTCATCCTTACCGCCTCGCATAACCCGAAAGAGTGGAATGCCTTGAAACTCCTTGATAATAAAGGCGAATTCATCGATGCCGCCGATGGGAAATGGCTTCTCGGAAAAGCCGCAGCCGATGATTATGAATTTTCTCCGATTGACGAAATGGGAACTTATACCTTGGCCGAAGGCTGGATGGAACGTCATGCCGACATGGTTTGCAAACTTCCGTTGGTAAAGAAAGAACTCATTGAAAAAGCCGGTCTTAAAGTCGTCGTTGACGGTGTTAACTCAACTGGCGGAATGGCAATCCCAATGTTACTCAAGAAGTTAGGGGTCAAAGACATTGTCGAACTTAATTGTGATGTGACCGGAAAATTCGCGCACAACCCGGAGCCGCTTGCAGTGAATCTCGTTGACACCTGCGCAAAAGTGAAGGAATGCGGCGCCGACCTCGGCATCGTCGTTGACCCCGACGTTGACCGCCTCGCATTTATCAATGAGAAAGGCGAGATGTACGGCGAGGAATATACTTTGGTGACGGTCGCTTCCTATATCCTCGAACATAAAAAAGGCAACACCGTTTCAAATCTTTCGTCAACACGTGCTTTGCGCGACGTGACAAACGCCGCTGGCGGACAGTATTCGGCGGCGGCAGTCGGCGAGGTGAACGTGGTCGCCAAAATGAAGGAAGTCGGTGCTGTCATCGGCGGCGAAGGCAACGGCGGTGTCATATATCCTGAAATACACTACGGACGCGATGCTCTCGTCGGTGTCGGACTTTTCTTGACATATCTCGCTGAAAATCATTGTCATGTGTCGGAACTGAAGAAGAAATTCCCGCTTTATTACATGTCGAAAAACAAGATTCAGCTCACTCCGGCGACCGATGTCGATGGCATTCTCGCAAAAATGGCAGAGAAGTTCAAGAATGAACAAGTCACGACAATTGACGGCGTGAAAATCGATTTCGCAGAAGGCTGGGTGCATCTCCGCAAGTCAAACACTGAACCTATCATCCGCGTCTATTCTGAAGGCAAGTCGGAAGAGGAGGCCGACCGCCTCGCACAGATGATGCTTGAAGAAGCAAGAAAAATGATGTAGATCCAAAAATAAACGGGTGACGGAAGCCTCATTTCGTCACCCATAACCCCTAAATTTAATGACATGAATAAGAAAAACAAAAAACGCCGCAGAAATTATAAGTTTCACGCCGTGACTTTCAAACTTACACAAGGACAGTACAAGTCTCTTACTAATTATTGCAAGGCGAGAAAGACCACACCTATCAAATTGATTAAGAAGAATATAGAACGTTTCATATCTCATTATGAATACGGCGTTCCTGAAGAATTGTACCTCTGCGAAAACCAGTTGAATCTTTTTGATGAAACTAATGGCGATTAGTCTTGCCCGACTTCCAAACGTTTTATTTGTCAAACGGCACACGGTTGGCGATTGAACGTCCGAGCGTGACTTCGTCTGCAAACTCCAAGGCGTCGCCGACGGAAATACCTTTTGCAATGACGGTTATGGATCCTTGAAAATGCTTTAACATCTTGAAAATGTAAAAGTTAGTCGTGTCGCCTTCAATTGTTGCCGGCAATGCCAATATTATTTCTCTGAAATTTTCTTTTATACTTCTTTCCACTAATTCCTTGATTCTCAAATCGTTTGGCGATACTCCGTTAATCGGGTCGATGACACCGCCGAGCACGTGGTAAATCCCGTTGAACGAGCTTGTTCGCTCAATAGCCATTACATCGCGCATGTCGGCGACAACGCAAAGCAAGCCGCTGTCCCTCTTAGGATTGGAACAAATCGAACACACGTCATTGTCGCTGATGTTGTAACAATGTTTGCAAAGAACAATGTTGTTCCTCATGTTTAACAGTGATTGCGACAGCATTTCTGTCGAGATTTTCTCTTCGCCAAGAAGATGAAGAGCCAATCTCAAAGCGGTCTTACGTCCGATTCCGGGCAGTTTTGCAAGTTCGTCAACGGCTTTTTCAAGCAGAATTGAAGAATATTCAGCCATACAAAAGAATTTTTGCAAAAATACGTTATTTATCTATATTTTTGCAAAAAATTAAACACAATGAAAAGAATATGTTTTCTCGCAGTCCTGATGCTGCTTACGTTTTTTGTATCTGCACAAAACAAGACTGACAAAGAAGGTCGCCGTCAAGGACAATGGATTGATTATCACGACAATGGAAAGATAAAAAGCAAAGGTTCATTCGTAAATGGCTTTCCTGTCGGTGAATTTATTTATTTTAACGAAAGAGGTGTCCTTTGCGCAAAAAGAGTGTATTCTGAAAACAGAATTGATGCGTCAACGGAGATTTATTCCGAGAATGGAAATGTGGTCGCAAAAGGCTTTTACAAAAACAAAAAACGTGACGGTGAATGGCAGTATTTCGATGAAATACAAGGAATTACGATATTGATTGAGACTTATCAGAATGGCATTCTTGATGGTCGTTGGATTTCATACTACAAGACTGGCGAGCCGCAGTTTGAAGGCCAATATAAGAATGGAGTTAAAGTTGGAAAGTGGATAACCTACGATCCGGAAGGCGGCGTGATTTCTGTTGACATGCATGAGGAAGAAAACTTCAACGCCCCCGAACTCGAAGGCGTTGAACTTTACTGATGGTCTGATTAATAACAATGTTTTGTGTAATCCTGCATGCAGCTTCTGCCGTATTGTTCGGCTAATTTGAAGTAGTAACATGCCATGTCTCTGTCGTTGTTAATCCTGTAATACAACCCAAGGTTGAAATATCCGTCGGCATAGTCAGGTTTGATTTCCACCGCTTTCAGCCAGCAATTTAAGGCATTTTCTTTCTGCTGGATGTTCATGAACGAACACCCGAGATAGTAATACGCCTCGTAATTGTTCTTGTCCGCCTTGATTGCTTTTTCAAACTTTTCAATGGCTTCCTCGTATTGGCTGGCATAATGATAATCAATGCCTTCGTTGAAATACGACCTTGATTTTTCAGGATCTTGTCCGCAACTTACTAAAAATGTCAGAGCGAACAGGCTTGCAATGTAAAGTAATTTATTCATATTTGTTGTAATTTTTTTTGTCATAATTTTAAAAATAAAGCCAGTATCCGGTCCATTCCCCGCTTGTGCTGTATTCGATGGCGGTCATTGGAATCTTGATGAAACTCAACACCTTCAACGTGTATTTCCAAAATTTATTGTGTACAGGGATTCTTGTCAGGTCGATGTCTAATGACAGCAAAAATCGTCTGTTTCTGCCGAAATGAGGAATCGGTTTGCCGTGATATTCTGCGGAATTTTCAAAAGAGCCGGTCATGCCGTCGGCTCCGTAGCCTATTGCGATGTTGAGCCATGCAGGGAATTTACTTTTCTCATTGAGAAACAACGACTTGAAATTGCACGATGCCCAGATGGTTATTCCGTTGTAGTCTTTAATTGTCTGTTCAATAAAGTTTTTGCCGAGTAAGTCGGGACGATATTGGGCGTATTTTGTGGTGTGAAACGAATATTTCAAGGCGATTCGTTGTTCATGCCATAAAAACTGTTGCCCGATGAAAAGTCCGGCTCCGATTGCGTTTGCGGCCATGTCGCCCCACGAAAAGCCCCATCCGTCGGAGAAACCATCGAAGATTTCAACGGTGGTCAGGAAGGCGAATCCGAGCGAACCGCCAATCCAAATGGAACGTTTCTCATCGAGCCCCGCTGCCTTAAACGCTTCATAACCAATCATTCCGACATTATATGCAGTGGCGGCATGACCCATCTTGTCCATCTGAAGCCACTCTGCGTTGTCATTGAAGAAGTGAAAATCCGACTGCGGATAATCGGCGTACCATGCGAAATAAAGCCCAGTCATCGATGCCGCATAAAGTCCGCCGGTGACACCGCCGACGATGGCGATATTACGTCTCGTTTTCTTGTCCAACGTGTTGGCTTCGTGAGACTTGTGATTGTTTTTCTCTATTTTCGCTTTTATCAATATCTCGACAGGTTCACTCGCCGAAGCAAGCAACGTGCTCAAAATCAAAAATATCGATAAAATAATCCGTTTCAACACAGTTGTTATTTGTATTCGTTGGTGATATTTGTGACAGTTCCAATTATTTCCTGCAGTTTTTTTTCAGACTTGGCTTCGGCCAAAAACCTTAGGTATGGCTCGGTGTTCGATGGCCTAATGTTCAACCACCAGTCTTGATAATCAAGACGATAACCGTCAAAATCAAGAAATTGTTCTGGCTTTTCAAGATTCATGAAATGGTCTCTGACCGCATTCATGGCATCTTGTTTTTTCTCAATTGTGAAGTTGATTTCGCCGGAATTGTGATAATTGGTTATCTCATTGATAATCTGTGACATGGTTCTGCCTTCTGACTTGAATTCAGACAAAAGTCTTAAGACAAGCATGGCGGCCATTATTCCTGAATCTGAATAGTAGAAGTCGCGGAAATAATAATGCCCGGCAAGTTCGCCACCGAAGCATCCGTCTAACTCTCTGAGTTTCAATGCGGCGTAAGCTCGACCGACGCGCCATGTCTCCACTTTTGAACCGTAAAGCCTGCCGAGATATTCCTGAATCGCCCTCGATGATCTTATGTCTTGCAGCACAATGCCTTTCTGATGTTTTTCGCCAAAGAAATAGTTGCCTAAAAAAGCAATTATCAGGTCGGGGGAGATGAATTGTCCTTTCTCGTCGATGAAAGTTATGCGGTCGGCATCGCCGTCGAAAAGCAGTCCGATGTCGCATTTGTTTTTCAAAACCGTTTCTTTAATCTGGATTTGATTCTCCGCTTCCAACGGATTCGGCTCATGACCTGGAAAGTTGCCGTCAAGAACGTCATTAATATAATAAGGTGTATCGCCGAGCAATTCCTTGATGAAAAGACATGCGGCTCCGTTGCTGCAATCAATCCCAATTCTCAAATTGTTTGTGTTTTTAAAGAACTGCCTCTGAAAATCAATGTATTGAGAGTAAACGTTGATGTCTCTTGAGACACCTCGTTTCTCCGCGATTGGAGTTGCAATATTTGATTCGACAAGTTTCTCAAGTTTGTTGAGTCCAGTGTCGTAACCGACTGGTTTTGCGTCTTTTGCGCTGATTTTGAATCCGTTGTGATTCGACGGGTTGTGCGATGCCGTGATCATTACCGATGCCTCGTAACCGAATTTCGCCGTTGACCAATAAATCAAAGGTGTCGTGGAAAGTCCAATGTTATCAACGTCAACACCTCTGTCATTCAATCCTTTTGTGAGTTGCGCAAAAACGGTGTCAGACGAAAGACGCATATCTCGTCCGACAAGGAAAGTATTGGTTTTCAATATGTCAGGCAGAAAATATCCGATTCTGTATGCAATTTCCTCGTTGAGGTCGATGCCCCAGACACCTCGTATGTCGTATGCTTTGAATGCTTTCATTTGTAAATTCTTTGTTTGTTTAATGCTTTTCTGTATTTTGCGGCGTTGGCGTTATGCTCGTCAAGTCTTTTCGCAAAGACGTGCGAGCCGGAAAGGTCGTCTTTTGCACAGAAATAGAAATATTTGTGTTCTTCTGCGTTCAAAACCGCATCGATGGCGGCGATTGACGGGATGCAAATTGGACCTGGCGGAAGCCCCGCATATTTGTATGTGTTGTATGGCGACTCAATTTCCTTGTGGACGTCAAGAACACGGTGAATCTCAAAGTTGCCCAAGGCGAAAACCAAGGTCGGATCGGCCTGTAGCGGCATTCTTTTTTTCAAACGATTTATGTAAACACCAGAAATCGTTCGCATCTCAGAAATTTTTGTCGTTTCCTTATCCACGATTGACGCTAAAACACTGACTTGCAATGGCGTGAGATTCTGATGTTCCGCTTTTTGCAAACGTGACTCGTTCCAGAAATTTTCATATTCATGCGTCATCTTTTTAACGAATCCTTTTGCATCAGTGTTCCAATAAAATTCGTAAGTGTTTGGAATAAAAAGACTTGCATAATTATATTGGTTGAAACCTTCAGCTTGCAGGCAACTATTGTTTCTCAACTCGTTGAGTATCGAAACGGAGTCGGCTTCGATTTGTGTGCTGATTCTGCCGGCAAGTTGTTCAATGGTTCTTATGTTGTTGAAAACTACTTTGACAGGAACCTGTCTCCCTGAACGTAACATACTGACTAATTGATAGTTAGACATTCCGTCTTTCAAAATATAATGTCCGGGTTTGATGTGGTCAACGTAATCGAGCTTTTTTGCAAGAATTTCAAAAAATCCTGGCTTAATAATGTAACATACGGAATTTATGCTGTCTTTAACTGATTGAAAATCAGAATGTGTAGGTATAAACAAGGAAACATTTTCGCCTTTGGGAGTCCTGACGTTTTCACTCCAGATGCATCTCGAAGCAAATGAAAATAACATGGCCAAAACAGCCAAAACCATCATAGAAATGAGAATGCATAATCTGACGGTTCTGCGTTTCTTTTCGTTTATTTTGGACCTTATTTTCATATCTTGTTTGTGTTAATTAGTTGATATTCAAGTTGGTCAACGAAACCGTCAGGTGTTTTGAGCCATTGTTTTCTGTGCCCGCATCTTTCAAAACCCGTTGACTCGAACAATTTTATGCTATTTAAATTGTCGATGAAAGTGAGGATGTATATCTGTTTGAGAATCAGAGTGTTAAAACAGTAGTCGATGAGAATGTCAACGGCTTGTTTGGCGAATCCTTTGTTTCTGAAATTCTCGTCAATTAAAATTCCGATTCCGGCACGCTCGTTGAAAGCATCGTAATCATAAATGTCGATGCATCCGATTGGTGTCTTGTCGTTGCGGTTCTCAATCATCAGGCGGAGTTGTTTTTCTGAAACTAAATCGTTGTTATTCAATAAGAATTGTTCGATTTGGTGCATGGAGTAGGGGGCGAGTGTCTCGCTTACCCGCCAGATTCTGCGGTCGTTTTCCCACTCGTAGATGCATACGGCATCGTAAGGCTCCGCTGTGCGTAAGATTATATTTTCGTTGCTTAGAAACATCATCTGCTTAAGAAATAAACTCCGTCGCAGACATGGGTCGCGGGACCTGTCAGTACAACGTCGTGGATGTGACTGCCTTCTCTCTTGAATTTCACGTTCAGTGTCGCCAACGTGGTTCTGATGTCGATGTCGTTGCCGCCGTACCATAACGCCGCCGCTATCGCCGAAGCGGTGACTCCGGTGCCGCATGCCAACGTCTCGTCTTCAACACCGCGCTCGTAAGTCCTGATACAATATTGACCGTCAATGATTTCCATGAAATCAACGTTGACACCGCCGTCAGAAATGGTCTTGTCATATCTTATCGCGGCTCCGTTTTTAACGACATCGTAATTTCTTAAATCCTTCACTTTGGTGACATAATGCGGCGAGCCTGTGTTAATCAGAAGCCTTTCATCGCTAATTTCAAAACTATCAATATCTCGCATCGAAAGTGAAACTTTGTATTCTATGTTAGATATTTTACTGACCAAAGCTTCGTGAATGCCGTCAATTGCTTCATAAACAATATGTTGTGATGAAATTCCTTGCTTGTAGGCAAAAGCGGCGACGCATCTTCCTCCGTTGCCGCAAAATGTGCTCTCATGACCGTCGCAGTTGTAATATTTCATGCGGAAATCACATTTTTCTGATGGCAAAATTACAATCAGCCCGTCGGCTCCGATGCCCGTGCGACGATGACAAATTTCAAAAATTTCTTCATCTGATGCAACAAAAGGAACATCTTTTGCGTTAATCATCACAAAATCATTGCCAGCACCATGAAATTTGCTAAATTTAATAAATTGATTATCAATAATATCCATAAAAATCAAAATTGTTTCGCCAAAACAAATCTTTGGCAAGAAATTTGATGTAAAAGTAGCAAATTTTTTGCTAACGCAATAAACAAACAACAAGAATATTTAAGACATAAGTTCAACTAAATTCTTAAAAACATGAAGAGGACTAATTTTTTAATTGGTGCGTTATCTGTCGCCCTTATCGGAATGGTGGTCGTAACGTCAATTTTATTCAAAAATCAAAAGGATTTTGAGCGGTCAATAATGACTCAAGTATCTGATAATAACAGTGTTAATGGCAATGTTGCGGTGTGCCGCCATGTGGCTTATCTGCCCGAAACCGGTGGTGAAAACAGCTTTGTCAGTGCTGCGGAGAAGACTGTGAATGCTGTCGTTCACATTCATACGAAGATTGTGACGAAGGGCAACAGTTACTACGACTTCTTCGGTCCGTTGCTTGAGCGTATTTATGGCGGAAGCATGCAGATACCTGAAAATGTGGCTGATGGATATGGTTCTGGAGTCGTGGTCTCACCTGATGGCTACATCGTGACGAACAACCACGTTGTTGACGGCGCAAGCACCATTGAGGTCACGTTCAACGACAAGCACAAAAGGCAGGCCACTTTGATTGGGAAAGACCCGAACACGGATATCGCTTTGATTAAAGTCGATGCGAAAGACCTTGAATATCTGACGTTTGGCGATTCCGACCAGGTTCACGTTGGCGAATGGGTTCTCGCAGTTGGAAATCCGTTCAACTTGAATTCAACGGTGACAGCCGGTATCGTGAGTGCCAAGGCGCGTAATATCAACATTTTAGGTGACGGCACGATAGAGTCGTTCATTCAGACTGATGCGGCTGTGAACCCCGGAAACAGCGGCGGCGCATTGGTGAATGTCAACGGCGACCTCGTGGGTATCAATGCTGCAATAGCTTCACGCACAGGCGGTTATGAGGGGTATTCATTTGCAATTCCTTCAAATATCGCTAAAAAAGTTGTCGGCGACTTCCTGCAATTCGGCTCGTTGCAGCGTGCGTATCTCGGCGTTTCCGTCAGGGAAGTGACCGAAGAAGTGGCTGAAAGGGAAGGCCTTGACATTTTGTCAGGCGTGTATGTCGCAGCCCTCGAACCTGGCGGCGGCGCAGAGAAAGCTGGTATTAAAGTTGGTGACGTGATATTGAGTGTCAATGATTTGCCTGTTGATACTTATTCGCAGCTAATCGGAGTGATTGGACAATATCGTCCGGGTGATGTCGTTAATGTCAAAGTGTCACGTGGTGGCGACAAAATTGACTTAAAAGTTATGTTGGTGAATATGCACGGAAACGTTGAAGTCTTGAAAGACGGAGACAGTTTCTTCAACGAGACGCTCGGAATCGTGTTACAGCCAGTGTCGCCGGCATTGCAAAGCAAACTCGGCATAAATTACGGTCTGAAGATTGTCGAGGTGAAAGACGGTATCATGAAAAAGAAAGGTGTGAATGAGGATTTCGTGATTTTGTCTGTGAACAATGTCAAAGTCTCCAATGAAAAAGACCTCGACAAGGCCATGAACAGCGGCAGAAATGGCAAAGTCCGCATCGAAGGCACCGACACCGAAGGCAACTGGCTGACAACTTTTGAGTTCTATCGTAATTAAATGATAGACAAATGATTATGAAAGTTATCATAGGGATTTGAAAAATAATTTAAAAAACAAACAAAATGAGACAGTTAAAGATTTCAAAATCAATCACAAACAGAGAGCAAGGTGCTCTCGACAAGTATCTGGCTGACATCGCCAAGGAGGAGATGATTACTCCAGACGAGGAGGTCGAACTCGCACAAAGGATCAGACAGGGCGACCAAGCGGCGCAGGACCGTTTGGTGAAAGCCAACCTGCGTTTCGTTGTGTCGGTTGCGAAACAGTATCAGAATCAAGGACTTGGATTGGCTGATTTGATAAACGAAGGCAATGTGGGACTGATAAAAGCTGCCCAACGTTTTGATGAGACTAAAGGATTTAAGTTTATTTCATACGCCGTTTGGTGGATTCGTCAGGCCATTCTTCAGGCCGTGGCGGAACAGTCAAGGACGGTGCGTCTGCCTTTGAATCAGGTCGGGCTGCTGAGCCGAGTCAAGAAAACGGCTTCGTACCTCGAACAGCTTTATCAGCGCAAGCCTACGACAAAGGAAATCGCCGATGAGCTTGATATGCCGGTGGATAAGATAGAAGCGGTATTTAAGGTCAATACCAGAGAAGTTTCGATGGATGCTCCGATTGCCGATGACGATGATATGTCGTTGATAGACACTTTTATCCCGGAAGACAGTGAAGACACCGACGGCAACCTCAGCCGCGAGACGGAACGCGCCGCCATCCAACGCTCACTGATGGTTCTCAGCGAGAAGGAACGTGTGATTCTCAACCTTTATTTCGGACTTGAATCGAACCACGGATGCACTTTGGAGGAAATCGGCTACATGCTCGACATGACTCGTGAACGCGTCCGTCAGGTCAAGGACAAGGCCCTGAAGAAACTCCGCACACGCTCCAAAGTGAGCCTGATGCAGATTTACGATGAGTAACGGGTATCCGATTTTCACTCATTGAAAAACGTTATAGTTTCGCTAACTCCGTTACCTTGTCTCTGACCCACGGCTGCGTCATGTCGAATATCTCATCAAGTGGCTTCGACAATGCCCGCGCTATATATAAAGTGTTGTCTTGGCTGTTGTTCAGTTTGTTCACCTGACACTCGACTTCGTCCCAGTCGGTGTCGGTCATAATCAAAGGTACGAATGTATATAACGTCATGTTCTGCAAAACTATTTCCTTGAGGTTCTGCGAGATGATTTGCTTGTGTGTCCTCATGAGTTTCGTCTCTCCAACTTCTTGAAGCACGGCGAGATATTTTTCATACAAGACATATTCGTTAAGCATGAAAGCTATCTCGTCGGGAGAGAACGTTTCCCAGAAAGACTTCGGGAGCGGTTTCGCGATAAATCTTCCGAGCATGAATGAACCGGCATCCAGCCCGTTGATATTCATTTTCTTGCATTTATGTATGATGCTTTTGAAGAAGTCAACTTTCTTCTCGCTGTCTAAGAACTCAAACACGCGCGACTGTTCGAGATGCGAACCCATCTTGCTTTCAAGAACCTGATTCTGATACAGTTCTGGATTCAGGTTGTACCATGTGTTCACGACATCTTTCGACTTTTGGGGATTGGTGTTCAGGTCGTAGCTGATGAGCCTGGCCAATGAGTCGATGTCGGTGATGAAATTGACGTGGCTGGAGTTTATGATGTCTTGATAAATAGTGTATGCGAGTTTCAACTCATTGAAAGTCTTGCTGTCTTCCGTGCTTAATGAGATGTTATCGCCGTTGAGGAATTTTCTGAATCGCGCCGGTTTGAAAGTGGCGTGACCTTCGTAAATCGTCCTTCTCTTGCTTGAAAGCGTTATCCAATCTCCAGATTTCAGTTCTTTACCTTCGGCGTTGATTAACTTGTTGTCTTCCAATCTCATGCCGAAGTTTCCGAGGTTAAGGAAGGCCGGTATTCCATATCCGCGGCAGGCTGTCACGACGTGTATTGCCGCCGGCGTGATGCTCATGATGGCATCGACTTCGTTCAACGTGATAGTGTCCTCTGGCGTGAATCTTTGCTTGCAGATGCAGACGGGGAAGCCGTCTCCTTTCAGCTTCGTCGCTTCAGCCGAAGAGAAACAGATCTTCGCAGTGGTGGCCGTTCGTGGCAGCACATTGACACCTCTCCCGAAAAATGTCAACTCGTTGAAGGCTTTGTCATCGATGGTGTCGGAGAAAAGCTGCCTCAGGTGATAAGGCCTGATCAGTTCGATAATGTCTTTCCTTTCAATGATTGGAAGATGATTGCTGCTATCGAAATCATTGGTTTTCAATAAATTGTAATCTTCGATAGTCATCTCCGAGATTTTTTTGTTCAGAAGCATTTCTATCGATGACATCAAGGCGGCTCGTCCGGTGAGCTCGGATTTATTGAGTTGAAGGACGGCGAAAAGACTGGCCTTGCCGGGGATTGTTTCAATTCCGAACTCGATTGTGACCGGCGATTTGAACTTCCTTTCGAGGTTCTCAAGAAGCGGGTCGAAATGATATACTGCCGGGAACTTTTCTTTGATGTCTTTTCTGTCGCTGTAACTCCAGTTTCTGGCTGAAATGTTGCCCGTCATGATTTCTTCGCCGAAGATGTCGGGATAAGTCTCGATCTGCCGTCCGGTTCCGGTGTTGCTGTCGCGGCTGTAAAGAACGCCCGGACACGAGCTGTCGTTGCCGATAGTCCAGACCATTTTGTGGAGAATCAACGACGGATAAGCCTGCTTCCCGCGCATGAATGTCATCACCAACTGCTTGTTATTCAGATAGAAACTTCTTACATAATACGTGAATTTCAGCACCTGATAGAAACAGTCGTCGAGGAGGCGTGTGTCGCCGTTCTCGTGTTCGATGATTTTCGATTCCATCCATTCGATACGTGTCTTCTGCTCGTCGCAGGTGAGTTTGTTCTCGTCAACAGCTGATTTCTCGGTTATGCCGAGCATGTCGAACAGGTTGTCCAAGTTGTTGAGATAGATACGGTTAGCCATGTTAGGGCCGTGTTTCCTGATGAGTGCCTTGTGTGCTGTGCGGTTCATTCCGATGTTGAGCAGAGTGGGCATGAGACCGGGGATGTATTGCGGCATCGCGCTCCTCATCGCGAAGACGAGAGGGTTGGTGTCGTCGCCGAGTCGGCTTTGCGTCATTATCTCAAGATTCCTGATGGCTTTGCGGAGCAGCTCCTCCTGATTCTCGCGGCAGAATGACTTCGAGGTGAGGATGCAGAAGTCAGGCACGGCGTAGCATTCTTTCGTGAGCGCAAGAAGCATCTTGCCTTTGTTGCTCACAATCTGTTCGGAATGCAGGTTGGGGTCGCTCAACGTAGTGACAATATACAAGTCGTCGTGCAAGGGATTCTCCTCGACGTATTTCCTGATTTTGGCGTGCAGTTGGTTCCTGAGGTTTCTCAATTCGTCTTTGACAGATTCATCACCTTCACGTTCCTTGATTAGAAGCCTGAGGAAATGCTCGCTCTGGCTTTTGTCGTCGCTGGAGAGAAGATAATAGATGTCGTACCATCTCGGAGCGATTTCATGGCTCTCGCTTTCATTCTCAAAACGGTATATTACGGTGCCGGGCTTGTTGCCAGCCGGCCTGTTCTCGACAGCGAAAATGTTGTCGCTGATGTCGCCTTCGCAGCTCGCAAACAGCTGCATCATATAATAGTTCGGGTAGCTCGCCCTGATTTTAAATTCCATGTTTTTTGATTGAATTTTAAGTTTGCATTAAAAATTGTTAAACTGTGCAAAGATATGATTTTTTTTTGTATTTTTGCAACCCGTCAAAATAAATGTTAAACAAACTTTTTTTCGATGAAAAAGACCAAATATATCTTTGTGACTGGAGGCGTTACCTCGTCACTTGGCAAAGGAATTATTGCGTCGTCGTTGGCAAAGTTATTGCAAGGACGAGGCTTCTCTGTTGCAAATCAGAAACTTGACCCGTATATCAATGTGGATCCGGGTACTTTGAATCCATACGAACACGGTGAGTGCTACGTCACAGAAGACGGTGCGGAGACAGACCTCGACCTCGGTCATTACGAGCGTTTTTCGGGCACACCAACGTCACAGGCGAACAATGTCACCACTGGAAGAATCTATCAAAGCGTCATCAACAAGGAGAGAAAAGGCGAATATCTCGGCTCCACAGTTCAGGTCGTGCCTCATATCACCGATGAAATCAAGAGGTGCATCCAGCTCCTCGGACACACTGGGAAGTACGATTTCGTCATCACGGAAATCGGCGGCGTGGTCGGCGACATCGAGTCGCTGCCGTTCATAGAGGCGATCCGTCAGCTTAAATGGGAGCTCGGCGTTGACTGCGTGAACATACATCTCACACTCGTCCCGTTCCTCTCGGCGGCGCAGGAACTCAAGACAAAACCGACACAGCATTCCGTCAAGGAGTTGCAGGAACAGGGCGTGCAGCCCGACATCATCGTGTGCCGCTGCGAGAAACATCTTACCGAGTCAATCAAGGCGAAGATTGCATTGTTCTGCAACGTCGCGAAGACTGCTGTCATCGAATGCATCGACGCACCTTCAATCTATGATGTCCCGATGCTCATGATGGCAGAAGGCCTTGACAAAGAGGTGTTTAGAATACTCAATATGGAGATGCCGAAAGATATTCATATTGAACAATGGCAGAACTTCCTGCATCATCTTCACAATCCGAAGAAAGATGTCACGGTCGCTCTCGTCGGCAAATACGTCGAACTGACCGACGCTTACAAGTCAATCCGCGAGGCTTTGATTCACGGCGGCGTCGCGAACGAGACCAAGGTTCGTATCAAGACCATTCATTCCGAGACGATTACACGCGAAAACGCAGCAGAACTTCTCGCTGGAGTGAGCGGCATCTTGGTGGCGCCAGGATTCGGCAGCCGCGGCGTCGAGGGAAAAATCAACGCCATAGAATATGCGAGGACGAACAACGTCCCGTTCCTCGGCATCTGTCTCGGTATGCAGTGCTCGGTGATAGAATTTGCACGTAACGTGCTGGGACTCAAGGACGCCAACTCGCGTGAGATGGACATGGACACAAAGAATCCGGTCATCGACATAATGTCGGAACAGAAGACTATCGTCAACATGGGGCATACCATGCGCCTCGGAGCTTATCCTTGCCACCTCGCAGCAGATTCCAAACTCGCTGCAATGTATGGCACACAGGAGATCTCCGAACGTCACCGTCATCGTTACGAATTTAACAACAGTTACATGTCGGAGTTCGAGAAGCATGGCGTAAAAATGGCCGGTATCAATCCGACGACACAACTCGTTGAGGCTGTCGAATATACAAACCATCCGTGGTTCATCGGCGTTCAATATCATCCGGAATATAAGAGCACTGTCGCAAACCCGCACCCGCTTTTCGTGGGTTTCGTCAAGGCAATGTTAAAATATCAAGAAGAAAACAAAAAGTAAAAAATGGACAAGAACTCAGTCATTGGAATCATCCTTATCATAGGGATTTTCGTTGGTTACACAGTGTGGATGACTCCATCCAAAGAGGAGCTGGCAAGACGTCAGCACATCCAGGACTCCATTCTCCGCGAGCAGCGGATACGTTATGTCGAAGATTCGCTGCGTTTCGTGCAGGCGCAGCAGGCAGCGGCAGCTGAAGCGGCGTCAAAGATGTCTTCAATAGAAGCCGTTGACGAAAATGAAGTGCTTCGCCGTAATTTCGGGCTGTTCGCCGCCGCCGCATCAGGCGAAGGAAAGGACTATGTCGTTGAAAATGATGTCTTCAAACTTACTCTCTCGTCGAAAGGCGCATACGTGAAGGAAGTGTTGCTCAAGGAGTACCAGACTTACGACTCTCTGCCGCTTATCTGTTTCGACAAGAACACGTCGAGATTCAATCTTGAATTTTTCGCGTTGAACATGCCAATCAACACGATGGATCTCTGCTTCACACCTTATATTAATAATACGGCTTACGACGGAACGGATTCCATCGTCTTGGGTGAAGAACCTCTGACAATCAGTTTCAGGGCGATGACAGCCGACACTGCCGGCGTTTTCAATAAAGACCAATACCTCGAATTCGTCTATACGGTGAAACCTGATGAATACATGCTTGACTTCGATGTCAAGACTGTAAACATGAGAAATGTTATCGCCGCCAACACCAACTACATGACTATCAATTGGTATGTGGAGTTGCTGAAGCAGGAGAAGGCGGTTGACCGTTACAACGGCTCGAATGTTTACTACAAATTCACCAACGATGATGTCGAGTCGTTGAGCGGCGACAGGGGAGGAGAGAAGGACGGCGAGAAAGAACTCCGTTCAAACCTCAAATGGGTGTCGTTCAAACAGCGTTTCTTCAGTTACGCGCTCATCGCGAAGGACGATTTCAACGGAGCCTCCATCGGCATGAAACAGGATTTCAAGGCGAAGAATCCTCGTTATCTGAAGACGATGTACACGAGCATCGACATTCCTTTCAACGGACTTGAAAAAGACAACACTGTCGGAATGCAGATGTATCTCGGTCCCAACAGCTTGAAAATCATGGATTCGTATGGTCTCGACTTGAGCAAGCAGATTCCGCTCGGCGGTAAATTGGTGGGCTGGATTAATCGTTACATTGTTGTCAACGTGTTCAACTGGCTCGGCAGTTACGGCTGGAACTACGGTATCGTGATTCTCGTCCTCACCATCATCATAAAGCTGATTCTCATGCCTTTCGCTTACAAGTCATACCAGTCAACGGCGAAGATGCGTGTGTTGAAGCCGGAGATTGACGCCATCGGTGAGAAATATCCGAAGCCGGAGGATGCGATGAAGAAACAGCAGGCGGTGATGGATCTTTACAAGAAAGCCGGTGCAAGTCCGACATCAGGATGTCTGCCGATGTTGCTCCAGCTGCCTATCTTGTGGGCCATCTTCCGTTTCTTCCCATCGAGTATCGAGCTTCGCCAACAGCCATTCCTGTGGGCCGACGACCTCTCGACATACGACAGCATCCTCGACCTGCCGTTCAACATCCCGTTCTACGGCGACCACGTGAGCTTGTTTACGCTGTTAATGACTGTAACCACAATACTTTACACGTGGATTAATCAAAAACAGACAGCGGCGATGCAGACACAGCAGATGCCAGGAATGAAGCTCATGCTTTACATCATGCCGATCATGTTCCTCGGCCTGTTCAACAGCTACTCGGCAGGTCTGAGCTACTATTACATGCTCGTCAATATCATCACGTTCCTGCAGATGTACTTGTTCAGAGTGTTCCTCGATGATGACAAGCTCCGCAAACAGATTGAGAAAGCGAAACTCAAACCTGTGAAGAAATCGAACTTCCAGAAACGTCTTGAAGAGATGCAAAAACAGCAGGCACAACTTCAAAAAGGGAAAAGATAAAAAATATTTTATAAATTGTTTTTCAATTAAAAAAAACTATATCTTTGCACTCAAATTTTAAACGTAATATTAACTTTAAAAAATTAAAAAAATGAAGAAATTAACTTTGGCACTTATGTGCTTGATGGGTATGCTTTTCATTACAAGCTGCTCAGATGACAAGGATGATCCGAAACTCCCAACAATCGAATTCGTAAACGCTGGCGAAGGCTATGTTTATCAGAACACTGAAGTCTATTCTGGTGAATTGGTCGGCTTCCAGATCAAAACCGTTGCGACAGATGCAAACGACCTTCTCACATCACTTTATTTTAAGGTGATTTATAATAATGAAGTACTTGGTGATTCAACAATCACTCTTGACAAGCTTACAACTCACACATTCACAGTCGAGCCGGAACCAATGGATCTTCCTGGCGGTCTTGTGACAGTTGAAGCAACAGTGAAAACAAAGAAAAATAACACGGCGACAGCAAAGGTCAACATCACAGTTATTGATGCAGGTCTTGAAGTCAATGATTTTTCATGGGTGAGAGCAGGTGGCACACCAGGTACCGGTCTTGAACAGTTCGGTCTCGAATGGAAGTCAAACGCTAAGGAAGTCAAGGCTAAGATTGTTCCGGTCGAAGGTGCAATTCTTACAGTCGTTGAAGGTGTCGCATTTGATGATGTCACTACACAATTGGACAAAATGGATGCGTTTAACAATGGCACTCCTGTGGAAAAATTCCATGAGGTTTCATGCGAGGCCAACAAAGATTACAACTTTGTCATCATGACTCAATACAATGACAACCTTTATCTCATCAACGTTACGAAGGGAACTGTTGAAACAGCAGCAGCTGGTACAACAGTCACAATTTCTGGTCAGTGGAAATAATTGTTTGAAATAAATTTTGATTTAGAGCGTCCGCTGAAAACTTCGGCGGACGTTTTTTTTATGTCGTCAAATTTCAAATTTAAATGCAAGTCAGAAAAAAAACATTTATCTTTGCAGCTGGATAAAAAAGTGTCGCAGCACTATATTTTATGATGCCAGAAAGGATTTATATAATAGGTTATATGTGTTCCGGCAAGTCGTCGGTGTCGCGCAGGCTTGCCAACAGGCTCGGCTATGAGGCGTTAGACACAGATGACTTGTTTGAGGAGAAATATCATATTTCGGTTCAGGATTTCTTTGACAAATACGGGGAGGAGTATTTCAGAAAATTCGAGTCGGAGATTTTGAAAAAGACCGGCGAGATGCATAATGTGGTCGTTTCAACAGGAGGCGGCACGCCTTGTTTTTTCGACAACATGCAATGGATGAACGAAAACGGCACGACGGTATTCGTCAAAATTAGCCCGGCTACAGCTGTCAACAGACTGCTGACAGCAAGACGAAAACGTCCGTTGGTGAACGGAAAGAGCGAGGACGAATTGAAGCAATATGTTGAAAATCACTATGATTCGCGCCTTCGATATTATGAACAGGCGATGTTTACCGTCAAAGGTGAGAATGTGAGTCTGGATGAGATAATTGAAAAAATAAGTTGAATGAATTTTTTTTGCAGATATATTGGGGAAATTATTACTTTTGCGACAAATTTAATTTAAAAATCAAAAATATGAGAAAAGTATTGTTATTAGCATTTGCAGTATTGATTGCAATGCCGTCTTTTGCGCAATCCAAAAAAGTGACGACAGCAGAGACTGCTGAAATTCAAAAGACTTCCGTTAAGAAAGCCACGGAGAAAAAGACAATCAAGAGGAAAGTCGCCATCGGCAGGTTCTCCAACGAGACGCAGTATGGCAAGGGCGTGTTCTACGACAAGAAAAACGACCCGATGAGAAAACAAGGTCTTGACATCTTGTCGGCGAAACTGCAGCAGTCGGGCAAGTTCATCCTTCTTGAAAGGGAAGACCTTGATGTCTTGGTCAAGGAAGCCGGTGCCGACATGCAGAAAATCGGTGCTGACTACATCATCCTCGGCTCAATCACCGAGTTCGGGAGGAAAAACGAAGGACAGGAGAAGCTGTTCTCGTCAACGAAGACGCAGGTCGTTGAAGCCGGTGTGAGCATCCGTATCGTGGAGGCGGCATCGGGTCTCATCATCTATTCCGGCGAGGCTAAAGGTCTGGCAGAGACGACAGCGAAGGAGGTGATGGGCTTCGGCGGGACAGCCGGATACGACGCCACGTTGAGCGACAAGGCGATTTCGGCGGCCCTCTCACAACTCGTCGAAAACATCATCAACGAATGCACCGACAGCCCGTGGCGTTCGTATATCCTCGACATTGACGAAGATGATAATTACGTCATTTCCGGCGGCGCATCACAAGGCTTGACAGCTGGCGACAGATTCAGCGTCTATTCAAAAGGCAAGGTCGTTAAGAACCCGCAGTCGGGAATGAACGTCGAACTCCCTGGCAAGAAAATCGGTGAGGTGACAGTGGTCATGACCATCCCTGACGCAAAACCGGAGAACGAAATTTCATTCTGCAGCTATAAAGGCGACGCCATTGACAAAGACAAACTTCTTGAAAAATATTACATCTTAAACGACTAAAGACATGAAAAAACTTTTTTTAATAGCATTCATAACAATGACTATGGCCTCATGCGGCACATATTCATATTCGTCAGGCGTCGAAAACAAATGCGGACTGTCGTTCGTGGCAGCCACTCAAACGCCTATCACTGTGACCGTTGACGATCAGAATTATAACGTCGAGGCAGTGAAATATAAGAATTACAAAAGAGACCGCAAGATAAAAAAGACTGCGAAGAATACAATCATAGTTGAACCTGGCAAACACGACGTGAAAGTTGTGATGAACGGAAACGAAGTGCTTTCTAAGACGATATTTGTTTCAGGAAACGAAACGAAGATAATTGAATTATGAGAAAAGTTTTATTAGCGTTTGTGTTCGCACTGCCGGTGCTTGTTTTGAGTTCTTGCGTCTATACTCCAAAATCGCTGTACAGTTGGGGCGGCAAAATAAACGGCACGTCAATGTACGAGGAATACGCTTACAAGCATTACAAGTCGCAGTCGCCGGAAGCGCTTTGCGGTCTTCTCGTGACATACGAAAGCATGATTAACAATCCAGGTGGCGAGCGCATGGTGCCGCCGCCTGGAATATGCGCCGAATATGGCTACATGCTCCTTGACCCGGAAACAGCCAGAGTGTTCGCTGAGACCGCCACCGACAGACAGAAGTCGATGATTGTCAGGACAGACTATGCTGAATACGGAGTCGAGCTGCTGCAACGCGAGATAGAGTATTACCCTGAAGCGAAGAAATTCATCGAACCAATTATTAATCGAATTAAACATCAGGATTAGTCATGAAGAAATCGTTATATATCATAGTGCTCGCATTTGTCGCGCTTGCCGTGACATCATGCAGCACAATGAAAAACACAAAAGGGACGCAGTACGCAAAACTGTACGAGGAACAGCCAGTGACGTTATTGGTAATGCCTCCGATCAACAATACGACAAATGTCGAAGCGAAGGATTTGTTCTTCACTTCGGTGAGCGAGCCGTTGGCGGAATCAGGATATTACGTCATTCCTCCTCTCATGGCGATGGAGATTTTCCGCAATGAGAGCGCATACGACGCGGAGCTTTTCATCGACGCGCCGTTAGGACAGTTCAAGGAATATTTCGGCGCTGACGCCGTGGTGTTTTCAAGAATAGAGTCGTGGAAGAAAGTGGTGACAGGCATCAACACGAAGATAACATACATAGTGAAATCGACCACCACCAATGAGGTGCTTTTTGAAAGGACCTGCAACCTGACACTCGACTATACGAGCAACAGCACTTCCGGCGGGCTGCTTGGTGCGCTCATCGATGTCGCCGTGGCTGCTATAGAGACAGCCGTCACAGATCATATCAAGGCGGCCCGGCTTGCCAATGAGTGCATCTTCAAGGATATTCCTGTCGGGAAATACCATCCGCGGTATATGCAGGACATGGAAGACGAAGCCCAGCCAAAGGTGATCTCGAGAAATATCAAAGGATGATAATGCCGACAAGTAATGAAATTAAATTAAATAAAATGAAAAAAATCTTTAAAAACTCCCTGTGTGCGATGATGGCACTCGCCATCGCTTTGACAGCTGCATCGTGTAAAGACAAAAAAAATGATGACTCACCCGTTGTCCCGCCTGTCGATCCTCCGCAGGGAACTGTGACTTGCAATTACAGTTATGAAACATCATACATCGCGCCAGCGTTTTCTATGGGTAAACTGTACCCGACAAGTGCGGATGTCAGAAGCATCAATGCGTATTTTAATGAAAAAGGAATAAGACCTCTCTCCTCAACTGTAGATTACACTTTCACAGGGGAGACGGAGGAAGAATGCGATATGAAAGCAGAGACCCAAGTACAGGCTGATTGGGAAGCGACAATTGCGAAAATAAATCCTGCCGAACTTCAGTCAATGCTTCAGGACAGGACAACTTTCGATTATTATTGGTTCAGAACCATCACGGATGGCTTTGAAAGTTATTGTGATACCGTCGGAGTATGGTCATGCCCGATAAACACTAACTTCCGGACATACGGAAACCTTGTGATTGCTGACGCAGAATTGGATATCACCAGATCAAATATGGTCGTTGATGACGTTCAAAATCGGATTTCGTTCACGTTGCAAACAACAGGTGGAATTAATAAGGTTGACGTGGTGTTTGAAAACGTCACAGCTTTTCCTTCGGACCAGGTGAATGTCGCTCCCGACACTGATGTTTGCGGAGAGATTAAATTCAATGGAAACATTTATAAGATGAAAGGCACAATCAAGATGGCCAAGAACAGCGATTATGAGTATTCGATTGAAGCTGAAGGCGATGCCATCGTCGGGAATGCGCGTCCTGTCAAATTCTCGCTGAATTGCACCGTTCCGTTTTGATGTCGTTTCCCGATGCGTCCGGCGATTTCTCCCGTGGAAAATTCATGGCGGAAGCGTTCGGGTTCTATCAGGATAAATGATTGGATGATTTTCATCTCTTTGATTCCAGCTGTTGGGACTGTCAGACTGCCCGTCTTGTTGTGCAAGTCAGATGACACGTACACCAATAAGGTCTGGATTCGGGGGGCGGAGTGTTGACTTAATTTTAGAGATCACATTGTAAAACTGATTTGATTTTATCGTCTGTTGGCGAAGTTGTAACCGGAGTGCTATGAAAAGTCTCCGGTTTTTTCAAATGTGTCGTTTGAATCACTTTCAATACTATTTGATTTGTCTTCCGAGACCATCTTCCATCAAAACAAGGATAAGACTTTACATTTGAGTTTGCGAGTTGTGACAATCCGGGAATTCGTCTGTTTTCGTTGGTTTTATTTCTATGCCTTAAAAAACTGATATAGAAATTAAATCGATTTTTTTTGATGTGTTCCATCAATATATGAATGAAAATCCCACTGATTAACGGACTTTTGCCTCGGCTTGTGGTGATGTCGCCAGGATGTAATTCGATGGCTGCGTGAGCGATTTGCTATAAAATGTTGAAACCGTGAGAGTTTGACGACCGACTTATTTGGAAAGGGACAAGATGCTGTTTGCCCGCCGAAACCGCAGAATACAAAAATACATCGGTGTGTTTGAAAAAAATATTATTTTTGCAAAAAAAATTGAATCATGGAAAGAAAACTCGGCTTCGGCCTCATGCGCCTGCCTCTTTTGAACCCGAACGACGAAGGCAGCGTTGACATCGAACTCTGCAAGAAGATGTTCGACAGCTTCATCGAACACGGATTCACGTATTTCGACACGGCTCTGATGTATTGCGGTGCGAAAAGCGAAAGTGCTGTGAAACAAGCTCTTACATCACGGCATAAACGCAATACTTACACGCTTACCACGAAACTTCACTGCATGTATCTCAAGACAAAAGACGACCGCGACAGCATCTTCAACCATCAGCTTGAGAAAACCGGCGTCGATTATTTCGACTATTATCTAATCCACGACATCGGCATGGACTCATATAAGACCTACACTGAGTTCGACTGCTTCAACTGGCTGATTGACAAGAAAAAACAAGGTCTGGTGAAGACAATAGGCTTCTCGTTTCACGACAATGCCGAGCTTCTCGACAAAGTGCTGACAGAGCATCCGGAGATGGAGTTCGTACAGCTTCAGCTCAACTACCTCGATTGGGAGAGCGTCGCCATACAGTCGCATAAATGTTATGATGTCTGCGTGAAGCACGGCAAGCCGGTCTTTGTGATGGAGCCTGTGAAGGGTGGCACCTTGGCCAACGTGCCGGAAAGCGTGGCGAAGATGTTCAAGGATTACAATCCCGAGATGTCGGTGCCGTCGTGGGCGATACGTTTCGCGGCGAGCCATCCTAACGTGAAGATTGTGCTCAGCGGGATGAGCAACATGGCGCAGCTTGACGACAACATGAGTTATATGTCTGATTTCAAGCCGTTTGGCGACGATGAGTTCGAGCTTGTGCGCCGCGCCGCCGAAGAGATAAACAGCACCATAGCCATTCCTTGCACGGGTTGTTCATACTGCACCGGCGGCTGTCCACAGCACATCGCCATCCCGAAATACTTTGCGCTTTACAACGCCGACAGACAGGAGGTCGCGAGCAAAGGCTGGACACCGCAGGGCGAATACTACGACCGCCTGACGCACACGTTCGGCAAGGCCGGCGACTGCATTCAGTGCGGACAGTGCGAGAAGGCGTGCCCGCAGCACCTGACGATAATCGAGCACCTGAAAGAGGTGGCGAAGTATTTCGGAAAGTGAAAATTTCCTGATTCCGAACAATCGTTGTTTTCTGTTGTCAGTTGACAATAAATTAAAAGTTGCATGTATTAAAATAACTCTTACCTTTGCGCGAAATTCAACTGTCAGTCTGACGAAAAGGAGCCGCCTGGCAAGACGGGTATGTTATGCTCCTAATATATTGTGTATGAAGAGATTATTTTTACTTACAGTGCTTTTGTCATTTTCTTGTCTGACAAAAGCCCAAAATCCAGGCGACCTCGACCTGACATTTGGCAACAATGGCATCGTCGCCGTTACCGCAGCTGACAACTTGAACCAAGCCCGCAATTTCATGGTCATGCCTGACGGCAAGATTATGGTGGCTGGTGCCGTGCGCGTTTACAACAACAACGTCATGTTTCTTGGCAGGCTTAATCCAGACGGGAGCAGCGACACATCTTTCGGTGAAGGCGGCGCTGTGATTTTTTATCAGGAGGATTACTATGCGCAATATCCGGACGACATCGACATGATAGGCGACAAAATCATTGTTGCAGGTTATTTGTTTGACCCAGGCACGATACCGTTTCTCATGTGCCTGAACTAGGATGGAAGCCTTGACACCGATTTTGCGGGCGGCGGCCTCACCACCATCAACGACGGCTCGGCGATGATTGCACGTCACATGGTCGTCAAAAACGACATGATCTATTGGTCGGGCTACCGCAACGACATCTGCTGCGTCGCACGTTACCATGCCGATGGCAATATCGACACTTCGTTCGGCGACAACGGCATCTTGAGGCTCAACTTAAGCCAGAGCCACGATTTCTTCGTCTCAATCTGCCAGCAGAGCGACGGCAAGCTGATCGCCGGCGGTCATTACTGGATTTCCGACAGTCCGCTGCAATACGGTGTCGCTTTGGTCAGATTCGATGACAAAGGCGTCCTTGACCCGACTTTCGGCGACGGCGGCATCTTCATGCATCAGTATTTCGAGAATGGCGAGAGCTGCTGCGTCGATGTGGAGATAGCCCAAGACGACCAGATATTCTTCGGCGGCTGGTGTCAGATCGGCAGCCAGCGCGACCTGTTTGCCGGCGCGGTGAACAACGACGGCACCGTCAACACCGATTTCGGCGAGAACGGCTGCACGGTCATTCCTTTCGACGGCGACCACCAGGCTTACGACATGGACATTGACAACGACGGCAAGCTGATTGTCATGGGCCACGACTACTACAACATTCTGATGGCACGTCTGCACACGGGCGTCGTCGTTACCGATGTTGATGAGATCGCACAGCCTGAAAACGGCCTGCATATCTACCCGAATCCAGCGGTCGATGAGCTGTATATTGATGACATTCAGGAAGATGGAACAGCGACTGTTTACGATGCCTTGGGGCGCAAAGTGATGGAGACAACGGTGAAAGCCAACGGATTGCTGAATGTCTCGGACCTTTCAAGAGGCATTTACACCATCGTGATTGTCAGCGGCAATGAGACGTTCAATGCGAAGTTTGTGAAATAAGGCATCGACGCTTGTTGATGACGATGAAATTTGACTTGTAGGAGACAACAATAACTATGAATTTCAGATTATTGTTGTCTCCTAAGCATGATATCCAAATTCCCAATCATTGAAAAAGCCGGACAACAATAAGTTTGATTTTATTTTTCCACGCAAAA
>JAUNNU010000112.1 GCA_030537295.1 Bacteroidia bacterium | reverse complement strand
TGAGGATGTTATTCATTGCGGGACTTGTTCTTGCATTCGCTCATCCTTATAAAAAAAGTCAGAATTTAATGACTGATGATGCCGGAAATCTAATTGCGGTGTACATCGATAATTCGATGTCAATGCAAAGTCAGTCGTCTGAAATTTCGTTGTTGGAGGACGCCCGCGCGTCGGCTCGTGCTTTGGTCAGGAATATCAGCCCTTCGCAGCGTTTCGTGCTGCTTACGAACAGCCGCGAAATCGACAATGAATATCCGATGAATCAGGACGAGATGCTGATGAGCATCGATGGAATGAAAACAGAAGCCGGACCGTTGGCTTTCAATGAGTTGTATGAAAATCTTCAGATGATAATGCGCAGAAACGGCTTTGAATCGTCTTCGTTGTTTCTTTATTCTGATTTTCAAGATAATATGATGAATCTTGACGGAATTGTTGCGGATTCGACGATACAGATTGTCGCCTTTCCGCTGGCTTCCGACTTTCAGCAGAATGTCTATATCGATACGGTCTGGCTCTCGTCGCCGATTTTGCAGGTCGGTCTGTCGAATGAAGTGAATGTTAAAATCGTTAATGAAAATGAGAGGGAGATTAAAGGCTTCCCTGTGAATTTGGATATTGATAATCACGCAGTTGCGTTTACTACTGTCGATGTTCCAGCGGGAGGGAAAGTGGAGACGAAAATGCAGTTCGTGCTTGATGGACCGGGACAAAAGACGGCGAAAGTCTCAATCAACGATTTCCCGATAACTTTCGACGATACGTATGATTTCATTCTCGGCGCGCGCCCGGTTATCAAAATCGTGGAACTGACTGATGGACAAACAGTTGAAACGCAACGCAACGCATCTAAAATCCTCTTCTCCAACGATTCGCTTTTTGAATATAAGTCAATCGCAGCGACTCGCATTGACCAACAGTATCTTGATGATTGTCAGATGGTTATCGTAAATGACAGGTCGTCGTTGAACGAAACTTTATGGCAGACAATCCTCGACTTTGCCGAAGATGGCGGCTCGGTTGTCGTCTTTCCTCAAAAAGATGAAATCGTAGATACGAATACGTTGAATGTCAATTTGTTGGCATCTCATCATGACTTTTTTGATGACGTTTTCGCAAATATCCCCGAAAACGCTGACTATCCTAAAGTCTTCAAACATACGCAGATTAAAAAGGAATTTTCTAATTCGTTGACACTGATTGGATTGCAGAATGGCGACCCTTTGGTGACTTTGAGCCGGGTCGGTTCAGGAAATGTTTTCATGTTTTCAACACGTCTTGACAGTCAATGGACTGACCTCGCCGAAAACGCTTTGTTTGTGCCTCTGATGATGAAAATGGCGATGCTCGGCGGTTCGGTTGAAAGACTTTCTTATACAATCGGTGTTGATAATGATTTGAAAATCAATAAAATAAATGCCTCATTTGATGAAGAAATAAGAATAAAAGATGAGCAAAACTCAATGGAGATAATTCCCGCAGTGGAGAGACGTGGGAATAAATCTGTCATCAGGCTTTATGAACAGCTCCCGAATGCCGGCTTTTATGACGTTTGCAAAGGTGATGAAGTAATTGGAAAAACGGCTTGGAACGACAACAGAATTGAATCAAAAATGAGTTTTTATAATCAAAATGATATTGATAAATTATTGAAAAACAATAAATTGAATGTGCTGTCTGTCATGAATCCAGAAGATTTGCATTCTGACGAGATGATTGATGTGTTGGTTCGCAAGTCAATGTTGTGGAAGTCATTCATTTTGTTGTCGTTAATTGCGATGTTGATAGAAATTTTGATTATCAGGTTTTGGAAATAAGAAATTTTTTTGTAATTTTGGCGGTTGTTTAGAAAAGGTTTATGAGCGATTTTGAAGACGAAAATATTGACAATCAGGAATTTGAAGATAACGCTGATTTGAATGAAGAGGCTGAACAGTCTGATTTAGAGAATGTTACGCAAGTTTTGGACGGTTTTGACCCGACGGCGGAGGAAGAGTCCGGCATGTTGGTCAAGTCGGCTGACGGATATCGCGTGATTCCTCTGAAGGGAATGTTTGAGAACTGGTTTCTCGATTATTCATCATACGTGATATTGGACCGTGCGGTGCCTGAAATCAACGACGGTCTGAAGCCTGTTCAGCGTCGTATCTTGCACTCAATGAAGGAGATGGAAGACGGACGTTATAATAAGGTGGCGAACATCATGGGTAACACGATGAAATATCATCCGCATGGTGACGCTTCCATCGGCGACGCACTCGTGGTGCTTGGTCAAAAAGATTTACTCATTGATTGTCAGGGTAACTGGGGAAATATTCTTACCGGTGACGGTGCCGCGGCTCCTCGTTATATCGAGGCTCGTCTTTCAAAATTTGCGCTTGATGTTGTATATAATCCGAAAACGACCGACTGGACTTCTTCATACGACGGCAGGAACAAGGAACCTGTGACGCTTCCTGTGAAGTTTCCGTTGCTTCTCGCGCAAGGAACCATGGGCATCGCCGTAGGTCTTAAATCTGAAATTCTGCCTCATAACTTCAACGAACTCATCGATGCTTCGATTTCGTATCTTCGTGATGAACCTTTCGAATTGTATCCCGACTTCCAGACCGGCGGCTTGATTGATGTCCGCGGCTACAACGACGGCGCAAGGGGATGTCGCGTACAAGTGCGTGCGAGAATATCGCAAATTGATAAAAAAACCTTGGTAATCACAGAGATACCGTACGGAACAACGACGGAAACGCTTATCCAGTCGATAACGCAGGCGGGGGAGAAGGGCAAGATAAAAATCCGCCGTGTCGATGATAATACTTCAAAAAATGCCGAAATCGTCATCCACCTCGCACCGGGTGTCTCGCCCGACCAGACCATTGACGCGCTTTACGCTTTCACGAAATGTCAGGTGAAGATAAGCAGCCTTTGCACCTGCGTGATCAAGAATGACAAGCCGGTCTTCACGACGATCTCCGCAATCCTCAAACATAACACCGACCACACTCTCGATTTGTTGAGTTGGGAATTGAGAAATACACTCGAAGACCTTGAAAGTCAATGGCATTGGATTTCATTGGAGAAGATTTTCTTTGAGAAACGAATCTATAAAATCCTTGAAAAAGACGCCGCGAGCTATGATGCGCAAATCGATGCGATTGAACGCGCCTTCGACCCGTATCGTCCGAAATTGAAACGTGAGATAACTCGCGACGACGTTTTGAAACTTTGTGAGAAACCAGTCCGAAAGATTTCGAAATTTGATATTAAAAAGGCTGAAGATCAATTACTTGACATCGAGAAACAAATCGAACAGGTGCTTTACGACCTCGACCATATCGTTGATTATACGATTCATTTTTATGAAGAAATCAAGCGTAAATATGGCAAAGGCCGTGAAAGAAAAACCGAAATCCGCAATTTTGACAACATTTCAGCTGTCGCCGTTGCTGCAAATAACGAGAAACTTTATGTGAATAAAGAGGAAGGTTTCATCTGCAACAGCATCGGCTTGAAGAAAGAACAAAATAAAGACGCTTACGGCTTCGTGTGCGATTGTTCCGACATTGACGATGTCATCGTCTTCCGTGAAAACGGGACTTTCTCTGTCGTGAAATTGCAGCAGAAACTCTTTGTCGGACCGGAAAAGATATTGTATGTCAATGTTTTCCATAAAAATGACAAACGTACCATTTACAACATCGCATATCGTAACGGGAAACCGGGAAGTCCGTATTATGTGAAGCGTTTCTATGTTGACGGCATAACTCACGACAGGATTTATGACCTGACGATGGGCGAACCGGGTTCGAAAATCGTTTATTTCTCGGCGAATCCGAATGGCGAGGCTGAAATTGTCAAAGTCATGCTGCGTCCGTCGCCGAAAATCAAAAAACTCACGTTCGACTATGATTTCGCCGAACTTGACATCAAAGGCCGCGGAAGTCGCGGAAACAAACTCACAAATCACGCTGTCAACCGTATTTTCAAACATGAAGAGGGTGTCTCCACGCTTTCGGCACGCGAGATATGGTACGATGACACCGTGAAACGTCTCAACGCCGACGGTCGCGGCATGTCACTCGGCTTGTTCTCCGGCGACGACAAGATAATGCAGATTCATTCAAATGGCGAGTTCCGGCTTACAAACTTCGACTTGTCAACTCATTTCGATGATGACATGACAATGATTTTCAAGTTCGATGCCGAGACGATTTTCACGGTTTTGTACATCGAATCTGAAACTAAGTTGATGTATATCAAGAGGTTCGCCGTTGATGTGGATACTCCGTTGAATAAACGTACGTCGTTCATCGGCGATGGCGAGGATGCACGTTTCTTAGCTGTGAATATGGATCAGCTGCCAAGACTTCTGCTTAAATTCAACGATGGCGTTAGCGGTAAACATTTTGATGATGAGGAAGTTAACGTTGATGAATACATCGGCGTGAAGAGTTACAAGGCCCGCGGAAAACGTCTCTCGGTTCACGATGTTAATTACTACGAATTTCTCGAACCATTCGAGCCGCCTGTTGTTGAAGAACCCGATGAACCGGAAATTCAGGAAACTGCTGATGACGAGCAGCAGGTTGAGGAAAAGAAAACACCTTTGGAGAAAACTGATGACACGACAGTCGTCGAAATTCCTGATAATGAATCACCTGACGGACAACTGACCTTGTTTTGAATTTTAAAATAGATTTGAATATTGATCAAACAAAATTAAAATTATTGAATATGAAGAATAAAATTTTTATGTCAGCGATTGCGATTTTACTTCTCATGTCGTGTTCGCAGAAAAAAAGGCTCGCACAACATTTTGTTGAAAGAAGCGAAGGCGTGAAAGTGGCTTTTTACGTGCCAAGTGAATTGCAAAAGGTGAATCTGCGCAAGGATGTCATCCCGGCGGAGTTAGACACGCTTTCTGAAGAAGAGAAAACGGCTTATCTCGAAAACCAGATTAAGGTGATTAATAAGGTGGATGATACGAAGTTCATTGACATTTTCTATTTCTCAATGGAAAAGGAGTTGCGTGCTTACGGCCTTGATGTTGAATATTGGAACAGCGATTCGATTCCGGCCGACTCGACACGCTGGGTCATTGACATTCCAAAGATTGAAGTGACCGAATTCGTTGAGGATCAAAGAGCTGCGGCTATATATTACAATGAGAAAGTTTATGTCACGGTCCCTGTTGACGTGGTAAATGTGGCCACGTGGTTCAATTTGAGCGACGGACTGACAAATGAAACGGTCTTTGCGGAGCAGAATTATTGCAATGAATTTGACGGATATTTCGATGTTGATGAAAACGGCAAGGTGTTTGCGAAAATCTTCGCCGACAGCATTGACCTTGACGGATTTTATCGTTTCGGCACGATGTTAGGCAAACTTTATGCTGGCTATTGCTATGATTATCTGATGAATGGATACGTTGACAAACATCTCACGAAGATTGACACCGTCTCAAAATACCGTTTTGATCCATACGAGAAATATTTCTTCAAGACGGAAACAGACCGTTTGGTGAAGATGAAATAAGGTTATTTCGAGAGTTGCTTGCGGCTCTGAATCTCCTTGATTTTCGCCTTCATTTCTGATGGTTTCACGTCGGTCACTTTACCGTCGTGGACGATCCTTATGCTGCCTGTCTCTTCGGAAACGACTATGACGATGCAGTCGTGCGTCTCGGAAACGCCGATTCCCGCACGATGACGGAGACCGTAACTGCCAGGCAGCCTTGTCTGCTGTGTGATAGGAAGAATGCAGCGTGTGGCGACGATTTTGTTATTCGAGATTACCATTGCGCCGTCGTGTAACGGACTGTTTTTGAAGAAGATATTCTCAAGCAAAGGTTTGCTGATTATCGCGTCGATGTTGACTCCGGTGTCGATGATGTCCTGCAAGGTGTCTTCCTGCGTGAGAAGGATCAATGCGCCAACTTTGTCGTTGCCCATCGAAATGCAGGCCTCGCAGATCGGGTCGAGGTCGGTGGACTCATCGGTCTTGTATTTTAACCCGAACTGAGAGAAAAATTTCCTGAATCCGATTGAGAATTTTGAGTTTCCGATGCTCAACAGAAATCGTCTGATTTCAGGCTGGAAAATGATAATCAATGCGATGAAACCAACATCGACGAAAGCGCCGATAATCGCACTGAGCAATTCCATGTGAAGCAACTGAACAACTTTCAGGACGATGACAATGGCGAGGATTGTGACGAAAATGTTAATCGCACTGCTGCCTTTTATCCATGTGTAAAGCATGTAAGCCAGCAGTCCGACAAGGAAAACGTCCAAAATATCCAAAAATCTGATCTCGATAAATGAATTTATTGTCAAAGCAACCATAATCAAAATTATTTCGGCAAAATTACAAATAAATGTTTAAAAAAATGTTTTTTCAATCAAAATTCTTGCTTCGACGGCTTCTTTCACATCGTGAACGCGCAAGATGTCGGCGCCTTTCGCCAAGGCAATTGTGTTCATGACTGTCGTGCCGTTTAAAGATTCCGCAGGTGTGATGTTTAAAGTTTTGTATATTAAAGATTTACGTGAAATGCCGATTAAAACCGGAAGGTTGTTGACTCTGTATTCGTCAATTTTGCTTGCCAATTCAAAATTACATTCGACGCTTTTGTTGAAACCGATTCCGGGGTCGAGTATGACTTGCTGATTGCCAAATTCGTTGAGTTTTCCCGTCTGAACCTCAAAAAAACGCCTTACTTTCTCGCAGACTTTCTCGGAAATGATGTCTTCGTGGTGCATCGTTTCAAGTTTGCCGGTGATGTGCATTAATATATAAGGTATGTGGTTTTTGCCGATATATGGAATCATTTCGGGGTCGAAAGTGCCGCCGGAAATGTCGTTGATGATGTCTGCTCCTTCTTCAATTGATTGATATGCAATATTTTGACGGAAAGTGTCGATGGAAATCAAAATGTTTGGAAACTCCTTCCTGATTGCTTTAAGAACCGGAATTATTCTGTCGCTTTCTTCTTTTTCGGAAATGATTACGCTGTCAGGCCTCGTCGAAAAGGCACCGAGGTCGATGATGTCGGCACCTTCGGAAATCATCTTGCGGCAATGTTCCAAAACTGCGTTAAGTCCTTGATACTTACCGCCGTCGAAGAAAGAATCAGGCGTCACATTCATGACTCCCATGATGACAGGCCGGTCAAAAGAAAAAAAATGTCCTCTTGAGTTTAAGCGTAACATAATATTTACTAATTTTACGAGTTCAAAAATATGGTGCAAAAATATAAATTTTTTTGATAATGAAGAAAGATACTACGACAGAATATCAACAGGTTATTGCGCAGTGCCGCGATATTTTTGATAAGAAAATGAAAGATTACGGAGCGGCGTGGCGTATCATGCGCACGGAGTCGCTGACCGACCAGATTTTCATCAAGGCGAATCGTATTAGAAGCATTCAACGCAAGAAGGAACATCTTGTAAATGAAGGCGTTGAACCGGAATTTATCGGAATCATCAATTATTCGGCGATGGCGATAATCCAGCTTCAACTCGGCGTTGTTGATAAGCCGGACTTGAACCCGGAGAAAGCTTCGGCACTTCATGAACAAGTCTTGAACGACGCTTTTGACTTGATGTCGAAGAAAAATCACGATTACGATGAAGCCTGGCGCAGCATGAGAGTCAGCTCGATGACAGATCTTATTTTGATGAAATTGTTGAGAGTCAAAGAGATAGAAGACAATAACGGAAAAACGATAATTTCCGAAGGCCTTGACGCGAATTATTTCGACATGATTAATTACGCGGTGTTTTGTATGATTCAAATTAACGAAAGCAAACAACAGTAATGGCAAAGTTCAGTCACAAAAACAAAGTCGCATCGTTCGGGATAACAGCTTTGGCGTTGGGATGCGCGGTTTGGACCGGTTTCCGACCTGATTTTTCGGTGTTGCTTCTCGCAACAATATTGATAACATTGGCGTTTTCAATCGTCTTTTGTACAAAATACAATAAAGCAGGCTTGATAATCAACAGGATGCTTGTAGGCGCCTTGTTCATTTTCAGCAGTTTTACGAAGGGCGTTGACCCGCTCGGGACGAAATACAAAATTCTCGATTACCTTTCCGCTTACGGAATGCAATGGCTTGACGATGCGGCGCTGATCTTGGCAATAACTTTGATTCTTGCGGAATTTATCGTTGGTATCTGTCTGTTCCTCAATATGTTACCTCGTTTGGCGACACTCGGCGCAACGCTGCTGATGATTTTCTTCACCACGACAACATATTTCGATGCGATGTATAATCTCGTCCCCGACTGCGGCTGCTTCGGAACTGCAATCAAGATGAGCAATTGGCAGACTTTTTTCAAAAACCTTATTATCGATTCCGTTCTTATACCTTTGATTTTCAATAATAAATCGTTAGTGAACAAACGTGTGACAAAGCTCGGACAATGGATGTTCGCTTTGATTTTTGCGGCTTGCTATGTGATTTTTGAAATTCATAATGTCAGGCATCTTCCACCAATCGATTTCATGGATTGGAAAGTGGGGAAGGACATGACTCCTGAACAATACGATGCCGGTAAGATCTTTGTGACATATCAGAACAAGGAAACCGCTGAATTACAGGAGTTTGAGTCACCGAATTATCCTTGGAACGACAGCGTCTGGATGAGTCAGTGGGAGTTCGTCTCGCAGCGCACCGAAGGCGGCTCGCAGACACTCGGCTTCGCCATGCTCGACGCCGACGGCGAAGACTTCACCCACATTCTTTTTGAAACAGAAAATCTTTACATTTTCGTCGCCCCGTACATCGACGAGTTTTCTGATGAAGACTTCGAGCTTTGCGGAAAGATGATTGAAGCCATTGAGAATGAAGGCGCAAACTACATCTGGCTGACGGCGATGCTGCCTGATTACATGGAGCAGCTCAATGAAGATTACAAGATGTTTTACGATGTCTATTACGGCGACGAACTCGAACTCAAAACGATGGTCCGCTCAAATCCTGGTTTGATGTTGATCGACAACGGCTTGATTGTCAATAAATGGGCGAAGATTGACTTTCCCATTAAAAAACAATGAACTTTATATCTTTTATCTTTTAACTTTTA
>JAUNNU010000111.1 GCA_030537295.1 Bacteroidia bacterium | reverse complement strand
CAGCCCTTGTTTTTTTGCTCTAAAAAAGTTTTATCGGACACCAATAAAAAACTTTCTTAATCCTTATGCTTGTTGCAATGTCATTCGTGACATTCGGACAAAAATGGACCGCACTTGGCAGCGACAAGCCTGTCCAGCCGCAAGTCAAGCTGATTTCGAGCAGCGAGGAACAGATTGTTGTCAGCTTCTCATTGGGAGGCTTCAACACCATGAGAGTTGAGACCCCTGAGGGAATCCAGAACATCATTTCCGTTCCGAAGATGGCTTCCACGCTGATTGCCGGAGCACCCGACCTGCCGCACTTCCCTATCCCTGTGCTCATCGGCGACATGGCCGAAATGGGTGTCAAGGTGTCCAATGCACAATTCACTGATTTCAACATTGAAGTCGCTCCTTCAAAAGGCATCATCAAAGATGACGTCAACCCTGATGAAATGCCTTACACCTACGGTGAAATGTACAGCCATGACGCTTTCTATCCAGCCGAACAGGCTCACTTGGAAGCTCCTTACATCATCCGCGATTTCCGTGGCCAGAACATCATGGTCACGCCTTTCGCCTACAACCCTGTGACAAAAACCTTGCGCGTGTTCACCAGCATGACCATCACCATGACCAAGCTGAGCGACGACGGCAAAAACCCGAAACTCGCCCGCAAGTCGAACACCATCAAGGTCAATCCTGAAATGAAGAACACCTACAACCGCCGTTTCATCAACTTCGGGATGCAGACAGCCAAATATTCTTTCATCGAAGACCAAGGCGAGATGCTCGTCATCTGCCCTGAACAGTATATGGAAGCCATGCAGCCATTGGTAGATTGGAAGAACATTTCGGGCCGTCCCACCACGATGGTCAGCGTTGATGAAGCCGGTGGCAACAACGAAAACAACCTAAAGGCTTACCTCCGTAACTATTATGAAAACAGGAACCTTGTGTTCATCCTGCTCGTTGGCGATTACAACGACATTACCCCTCACGAGATAGACTACACTTACAGTTCCGACAACTGGTTTGGCCAGTTGGAAGGCGACGACTACTACATGGAAGCTCTCGTAGGCCGTTTCTCGGTTGAAAGTGTCGCTGACGTCGAAACGCACGTCAACAAGGTGCTTTACTACGAACGCGACATGCCTGCAGGTTTGGAATGGTTAGAAGATGGTGTTGGCATCGGCACTAGAGACGGCGGAGGCGTTGGCCATTACGGCGAAGCCGACTGGCAGCACATCGAGTACATCCGCGATACACTCATGCACTACACCTACTGGGATGTTTCACAACGCTACGAGGGGCACAACAACCCGACAGTGGCGGATATCACCGATGACTTCAACAACGGCGCCAGTATCTGCAACTACTGCGGCCTTGTGAATTCGGAAACCGGGTGGGGCGTTTGCGGCTTCGACAACGCACGCGTCAACGCATTGACCAACGACTACAAGTGGCCTATGATTATCTCCGTTTCCAACTATAACGGCACTTTTAACTACCCTGAGCCTTGCTTTGCCGAGACCTGGATGCGTGCCACGAACAGCACCACACATGCTCCAACCGGTGCCATCGGCTGCATGTTCCCATGGGGGTATCAGACAAGGCTAATTGCGCAATATGGTCAGGACGAGATGAATGCCATCCTCTGCGAATACAGAGAATCGGACCACTTCAACCACACCATGGGAAGCTGTTTCCACAATGGTAATGAATACATCCTCGATGCATGCCCTGAAGACAATGGCGTGACCCACAACACTTGGACTATGTTCGGTGACCCATCGCTGATGATCCGCACCACGATACCTCAGGATATGAACGTGACATTATACCCAAGCTCACCGATGGTTGGCATGAGCGAACTCGAAATCACCATTACTGAAGAAGACGATTGGTACTTTTATCAGAACTACGCCCTCGCCACCCTCACAATGGATGGTGAAGTGATTGCTACGCAAGAAATCATCGATGGCATCGGAACCATGCATTTCGCCCCATTGACCCATACCGGCACCGCCGAACTCGTCATCATCGGCTTCAACAAGGTGGCCTACCAAACGGAAGTTGAAATCGTTCCTGCCGCAGGCCCTTTCCTTAACGTGGTCGGCTACACACCGGAAATTGTCCGTGTCAATCAGTTAACCCCTGTGAGCATAAGCTTCAAGAATAACGGCGTCGACCCAACGGAAGGCGAAACCCAAATTACCCTTTCCTTCTCTGATGGTGGTTGGAACTTTTTTGAAGTCATCGACAGCACAGCCACTTTGGGCGTCATACAGCCCAACGAGACCATCACCCTCGAAAATGCATTCTCTGTCAAAACCTGGGAGTACGCTGATGATAACGAAGCATGGACCGTCAAAGTCAAAATGACCTGTGGCGATAAGGCCTGGCATGGGGAAATCACCTTCACTGCCGGTGAAGCCGCATTCGAATTCATTGGATGCACTTACCCGGAAGGATACATTCCCGGCGCAAATATAACTTTGGCTCCCACATTCAAGAATGTCGGTCATTACAAGGCAACGAATGCCAGCTTATGGGCCTATTCGGAAAGCATACATGCGTTTATTGCAGACGCTCAAGTGGATTTAGGCACCGTTGAGGTCGGAGGCGAAGTAACAGCTGTTTTCACAGCGACTACCCAGCCCAACTTCCCTGATACTGAACCGCTTCCATTCTCATTCATTATGGAATCCGACAACAATGTCTTTGACAGAGGCACTTGCACTGTGAGGAACGCCTGCAATGTTGAATTCATCCTCAACGACCAATACGGCGACGGTTGGAACGGCAACAAACTCCATGTGACCTACAGCGACGGAACACCAGCCGAATACATGACAATCGTCAATGGTTACACCGCGACATTTGTACGCACTATCGGCAAGGGCGTTCACGTCAATGTCTATTTCAATCCTGGCAGCTGGTCATACGAATGTTCATATACCATCAAATATGAAGACGGAGGCATCATCCATCAGGAAGACAACCAGGAGAACTATGAATTTGACGTTGACTGCGTCGGTGTGACCAATGGCCCTACTTTCGGCACAGTCAAAGACCTCACAGCTTCTGTTGAAGGCTCCAATGTCACTTTGACATGGCGTGGCACAATTTCCGCCAAGAAATATCGCATTGCACGCTGCGGCATAGTCATAGCCGAAACCGAAGATACCAGCTTCACCGATGAAATTCCATACGAAAAAACCAACTACAGCGTTACGGCCATTTATTCTCATGGCGAATCACTGCCGGCAAACATTTTGGTTACCAAAGATTACGATGTTGACGAAAACGAAGCCGAACCCGAGTTCAGCGTCTATCCTAACCCTGTCAACAACACCTTAAATATTAAGGGTGGCGAAGCGGGATACAGCTATGTGATGTATAACGGCATGGGACAGCAGGTCGCCGGCGGCACCGCACAAGGCGCACGGCAAATCAACGTCAGCGGCATGGCCAAGGGCATCTACTTCATTCGCTTCACTAATGGCGCACAAGTCAGTGTGCAAAAGGTCGTGGTTGAATAATTCTTGTTTGACAATTAAGTTTTAGCGTACAGCAATAAATTAAAACAAATAAAAATCCCGCCGTGAACAATTTCCCGGCGGGATAACTTTATGTCTAACTTAAAAAATTATCTTACAACAATCTTGCTTGATTTCTCTGTCTTGCCGTTTACGACCAAGTTGTAGAAATAAACGCCGCCGCTGAGGTCGCTGACGTTCATGCTGAGCGTTCCGTTCTGACCGGCGATTTCGTTTCTCATCACTTCCTGACCCATCATGTTGTAAATCACAACAGTGGCTCTGCCGTTGACATTGTAGTCGAAGTTGATGATGTCGGTGGCCGGTGTCGGATATGCGCTGATGACGTTCTGGGCCGAGACCTCCGCCACATCATCGAGTGAATATTTGAAGATGACGTTGATGATGAATTTTGCATCCGGGTTGGCTGCGTCCCAGATCTCGTATGTCATGCTCTGTTCTTCGCCGGCGATTAACAAATAATCTTCGTCAGCCATGTAGTGTGCGCTGAAAAGCATTGTATCGCCGACTGCTGTCGGAATAGGTTCTGTCTCATAGACAAAAGGAGCGAGGCACTGGCCGAAGCAGATGTAGTTCATTGAGCCTTCGACAACATTGTTCTCAATTTTCTTTCCGACAAGTCTCATGTCTTCGTTTGCGACGATGTCAAACTCAATGAACATTTCGTCGCCCGGTACGCCCCACGCCGCCGAGCCGTCACCGAATACAAGGTATGTCGCGCCGTTTTCAACGACATTGCCTGTTTCTTTTTCGGTCACTGTGATGTTTTGTGCTGATGCCGCGAACATCGCAAGCACCATTGTCAATGAAAGTAATAGTTTCTTCATAAGCGTTTGAATTTAAAGTTGTTAATTTATTTTCTCTTATTTCGGATTGACAGGATTGACTGTTTTTAACACAAGTTTCACGAGTTTATGACACAAGTTTCACGAGTTTTTTGTTGCTATTTGTCAATCCTGCTAATCCGGTTTTGTCAATTGTTTAATTTATTTCACGATTTTTGCTATCATCTCGTCATTTGCGATGTTAGGCATTGTGACTTTGAGTCTTGGCTCGACTTCCATGGCGCGTCTGATTGCGAACATGGCGGGTTCGTTGCGAGCCCAGCTTCTTCTCGCGATGCCGTTGTTGACGTCCCAGTGGAGCATGCAGTGCAGGCGTCTGTCGGCTTCCGGTGTGCCGTCGAGGACCATGCCGAAGCCTCCGTTGATGACTTCGCCCCAGCCCACGCCGCCGCCGTTGTGGATGCTGACCCATGTGGCGCCGCGGAACCCGTCACCGATGACGTTCTGTATCGCCATGTCGGCGGTGAAGCACGAGCCGTCGTAGATGTTCGACGTCTCACGGAACGGCGAGTCGGTGCCCGACACATCGTGGTGGTCGCGGCCCAATACCACCGGCGCACTCAGCCTGCCGTCGGCGATGGCTTTGTTGAACTCCGCCGCGATCTTCGTGCGGCCTTCGCAGTCGGCGTAGAGGATGCGCGCCTGCGAGCCGACGACCAAGTGGTTGGCCTGCGCGCCCTTGATCCACTGTATGTTGTCGTGCATCTGCTGCTGTATCTCCTTCGGCGACGACATCGCAATCTCTTCGAGTACCTTGCACGCGATCTCGTCGGTGACGGCGAGGTCTTCCGGCTTGCCCGACGTGCAGACCCATCTGAACGGGCCGAAGCCGTAGTCGAAATACATCGGCCCCATGATGTCCTGGACGTATGACGGATAGCGGAACTTGCCGTCTTTCATGATGTCGGCGCCGGCGCGGCTGCTCTCAAGCAGGAACGCGTTGCCGTAGTCGAAGAAATACATGCCTTTTGCGGTGAGTTTGTTGACCGCCGCCACATGACGGCGCAACGATGCATACACTGCCTCCTTGAACTTCTCCGGCTCTTCCGCCATCATGCGTTTCGACTCCTCGAACGAATATCCGACAGGGTAGTAGCCGCCTGCGAACGGGTTGTGCAACGAGGTCTGGTCGGAGCCGAGGTCAACGCGGATGCCCTTCGCCGCCGCATATTCCCAGAGGTCAACGACGTTGCCTTGGTATGCGAATGAACGGGCGATCTTCTTCTCAATGGCCTCGTTCACCTTCACGAACAGTTCGTCCAAGTTCTCGTGGATCTCATCGACCCAGCCTTGGTTGTAACGTTTCAGTGCCGCCGACGGATTGATTTCCGCCGTGATGGAGACGACACCTGCTATGTTGCCGGCTTTGGGCTGTGCGCCCGACATGCCGCCGAGACCCGCTGTGATGAACAGCTTGCCAGCTGGCGTGCCGCCCTGTTTGCGCGACGCGTTCAGCACCGTGATCGTGGTGCCGTGGACGATGCCCTGCGGTCCGATGTACATGTACGAGCCTGCCGTCATCTGTCCGTATTGTGTCACGCCGAGTGCGTTGAAACGCTCCCAGTCGTCAGGTTTCGAGTAGTTCGGGATCATCATGCCGTTTGTCACGATGACGCGCGGAGCCTCCTTGTGCGATGGGAACAGCCCCATCGGATGACCTGAATACATGACGAGAGTCTGCTCATCGGTCATGTTGGCCAAATACTGCATCACGAGACGGTACTGCGCCCAGTTCTGGAAGATGGCGCCGTTGCCGCCGTAGATGATGAGCTCGTGCGGATGTTGCGCCACAGCCGGGTCTAAGTTGTTCTGAATCATTAACATAATGGCTGCGGCCTGACGGCATTTCGCCGGATATTCGTCGATAGGACGGGCGTACATCGGGTATGAAGGACGGAAACGGTACATGTAGATACGGCCGTATTTCTCCAACTCTTCGTAAAATTCCGGCGCAAGCTGGGCGTGAAGCCTCTCTGGGAAATAACGGAGCGCGTTCTTCAACGCCAACCGCTTCTGTTCTTTCGTCAAAATGTCTTTGCGTTTCGGCGCATGATTGATGTTCTTGTCGTACTCTTTCACTTCGGGCAGCTGTTCCGGGATGCCTGCAAGTATTTCTTTCTGAAAATCATTCATTTGCATATATTTTTTAATAATTTTTATCAATTTTTGACCTGCAAAGTTAATAATTTTCTAACTTTGCAGCCTTATTTATTTCAAAATGAAGAAAAATAATTTTTTAAAACTTGCATTGGCTTTATTGATAGTCATATTTTCATTAGGAAAATTAAATGCTCAATCATTTGTAAATGAATCATTTGCTAATAAAATCGGTAAAAATTTCATTGAATTGAAGACTGGAAAATCCGATGTTCAGCTCAAAGTTTTCCATGTTGAGAACGATGCTGAAGGTAATCCGGCGTTGTACATCTTCAATGTCGATGGCGGCGGTTTTGTGATTGTCTCGGCATCCAAGAACCTGAATCCCATCATGGCATATTCGGATAAAAATTCATACGATGGCGAGATTCCTGAGACGGCAAGATATTTCATCGACAACTACCGTCAGAACGTGGAATATTATAATAAGGTGAACCGTGCGGTTGACGATAATGTGGCTGCAATGTGGAAGTCGTTGGAAGACAACGTGTTGCCTGCGGCGAAAAACACCAATGTGGTTGATCCTTTAATCCAGACGAGATGGAATCAGGACTGTTATTACAATGCGTTGGCGCCTTCGACGGGCGGCGGCTGGTGGGGTGGCGGCCCGTGCGGACACTGCTATGCGGGCTGCGTGGCGTGCGCCATGTCGCAGGTGATGAAATTCTGGAACCACCCGGCGCAGGGCAGAGGCTCGCACTCGTATGTCCACCACGACTACGGCACACAGTCGGCGAACTTCGGAGCCACCACCTACGACTGGGACAACATGCCCAACGAGATATGGAGCGAAAACATTGCCATCGCGACATTGATGTATCACTGCGGCGTGAGCGTTGACATGGATTTCGGCCCCGACGGAAGCGGCGCACAGTCGCATGACGTAGAGACGGCAATGCGCAAATATTTCGGATATTGCTCGGCGACATACAAGGAGCGTACACAATACAGTGAGGATGAATGGATTGCGTTGCTGAAGAGCGACCTCGACAAAGGTCACCCGATGTATTTCTCCGGCTCCGGCGAGCCTGGCGGTCACGCCATAGTGTGCGACGGCTACGACGAACGCGACTATTTCAGCTTCAACCTCGGATGGAGCGGCTCCGGAAACGGCTTCTACGACATCAACGACGTGGCCGGCTTCAACCAGAACGAGGCCGTGGTGATGAACATCGTCCCGTTGGCAATCAACTCCGACGCCAACGGCATCATCTACGTCTCCGCTGACGGCATCGGCGACGGCTCTTCATGGACGAACGCCACCAAATACCTCGAGTTCGCGTCGTCTGTCGCCACCGAGGTCTCGAACCAAATCTGGGTGAAAAGCGGTACGTACTACGGCGACCTGGAGAACAGCAACGGCGCGTTCACCATCTACGACAACAACAGGATCTACGGTGGCTTCGTTGGCAACGAGCCAGCCGACTTCAACCTCGATGACCGCGACCTCGAAGCGCATCCGACCATCCTCGACGGGATGAACCAACGCCGCGTCGTGTTCCAGTCGGACCATTTCCAGAACGCCGCCTATTCCATCTGGGACGGCTTCACCATTCAGAACGGCAACTGCGGCGCGGGCGCGGGTGCGTATCTCTGCTCAAACAGCCGTTTCGTGAACTGCAAGTTCTTGAACAACAACGCTACTGGCTTCGGCGGAGGCGTATATGTCATCTCAGCTTATTATGAGAACGCAACGGTGAAATTCGAGAACTGTATCTTTGAAAACAACAGCGGCTCCATGGGCGGCGGCATCTGCGACATGCTCGGAATCACCATGCTCAACTGCGACTTCCGCGGCAACTCGGCGAACACTAAGGGCGGTGCGTATTATGTTTATACAAACAAACAGCCGAAGATAACAAACTGCATCTTTGCGAAGAACTCCGCCAAGGAAGCCGGCGCGATCTACAACCGCGGCAAGTTTACCATGATAAACTGCGACATCGTTGACAATGAAGCCGTTGAGACATGCGGCGGTCTGCATAACGACAACCATTACAGCAAAATCTATAACAGCGTTTTCTGGGGCAACAAGGCTAACGGTGTCGCCAACCAAATCGACGGCGACTCCAAATTCAACTATTGCGCCGTGCAGGGCGGCCTCGACGGCGAACACATGGTGACAATCGAAAATCCGTGCTTCACCGATGCCGAAAACGGCGACTACAGCCTCATGGCAAACTCACCTTTGATTAATAGAGGCGACAAGTCTGTCACTGGCGTGACCGGTCCGGACATCCTCGGAAACCAACGTATCGTCGGACCACAGATCGACCTCGGTGCCATCGAATACCAGGGAACAGCAGGATGTGAGGAAATGTCTGAAAACTCATTCTTGATATATCCGAATCCTGCAAATGATGTGATTAACATCGAACTCGGCGACAGGAAAACCGATGTGGAGATTTTCAATTGCCTCGGCCAGACGGTCAGACACCTCGCCGGAATGTCGGGGACGGTCCAGATGAACGTTTCAGACCTTAACGCCGGGATATATTTCGTCACCATTAATAATAAGGTGGAGAAAATCGTTAAGAGATAACAGAGACGAAAGTTCGTAAAGTTCATAAAGTTATA
>JAUNNU010000223.1 GCA_030537295.1 Bacteroidia bacterium | reverse complement strand
GACTTCGCGAAATCCAAAAGGGCGGCGTGGAAAAAGTAAAAATAGAAGTCCCCTTTATAATATGTCTGTGTTTTTAACTTTCTGTTTCTTACTTTTTATTTTTTTTCGAGTTGCAAAAATAGCAAATTTTCGAGTTGTAAATCAATATTTCTTGTTATAGTTTTTCCCCATTTTCATCGCCCTGTAGCCGTAAATCGTCACGATCAGGAAGCAGATGAAAGGAAGGATGAACGAGAAATTCGTTGCCGAAACGCTTCCGAAGATGCCGGGTGCCGTCTCGTCGAGGTCGATGATCGCGCCCTGAAGCGGCGGCATGATGGCGCCGCCCACGATGGCCATCACGAGGAACGCGGCTCCGAGCGTGGTGTCTTCACGCACGTCTTCAAGCGCGATGCCGTAAATCGTCGGGAACATGATGCTCATGAAGATTGAGATGGCGACGAGGCAAACCAAACCGGCCATTCCGTTAATCAATATAGCTCCGGCAGTGCAGCACATCGCTCCTATTCCAAACATCATCAACAATTTACGCGTATTCACAAACTTCATCAAGAAGGTGCCGATGAAACGTCCGGAGAGGCACAGAGCCATCGCGCCGATGTTCCACCACTGCGCCACGTCTTTCTCGATGCCGATTCTTCCGGCGTATTGGATGATGAACGTCCAGCACATAATCTGCGCGGCGACGTAGAACATCTGCGAGATCACGCCTTCACGGTAAATCTTGTTTTTCCACAGCCTGCGGAGCGAGTTCTTGGCCCTCGGCTGCTCTTTCTGCTCGCCTTTCGCCACGTTCTTGTTCACAAATATGGCAATGATGATGAACATCAAAACCACCACCACACCGATTGCAACGTATGGGTTTCTTATTGTATTAAGGTCATGTTCGCGAATCATCGTCTTCGTCGCTACATCGAGTTGGCTGAAGTCGCCGACACCGTATGTCGCGCTGACGGCATCGTTGTTGCTGTAAAGGTTTGAAAGGACAACCTGACTTGCTATTATCATTCCTGTCAGTGAGCCGACGGGGTTGAAAGCCTGTGCGAGGTTCAGACGACGAGTCGCCGTCTCCGGCGAGCCGAGAGATAAAATATAAGGGTTTGCTGTCGTTTCCAAAAAAGCAAGTCCGAATGTCAGGATGTAAAGCGAGAGACAGAAAAGCAGGAAGCTCTGCGTGGAGGCGGACGGGATGAACATAAACGCACCGACGGCGTAGAGACCGAGACCGAGCAGGATGCTGCTCTTGTAACTGTATTTCCTGATGAAAAACGCCGCAGGTATCGCCATCGTGGCGTAACCGCCGTAGAACGCGAACTGTACCAGCGCGGCTTTGAAGTTCGAAATCTCAAGTGTGGTCTTGAAAACCGCCACCATCGGGTTCGTGATGTCATTGGCAAATCCCCACAAGGCGAATAATGTGGTGATTAAGATGAACGTTACCAGATACTTACGTTCTACAAGCTTTGCTGATAAATTTTTCATTTCAACTATTTTTAAAATGTTACATTTCAATTTCAACAGAGACACTCTCCATCACGCCACCGAGCGGCGGGTTCATCTTCTTAACCTTGACCCAGGCATACGACACCGCCGGAAAATTTTTACCGATGGCATCCAAGATGCGCCGCGCCACGTTCTCGAGAAGATGCGACGGTATCATCATCTGCTCTTTAACAACTTGATAAACAGCCTGATAGTTGACAGTGTCTTCAAGGTTGTCAGATTTTTCAGCCTTTGAAGTGTCAACTTCCAAACTCAAGTCAACGTTGAACCATGTGCCTATCTTCTGCTCCTCCTCGAAGCATCCGTGATAGGCGTAAAACTCCATTTTTTCTATTGATATAAGTGCCATAGTTAGTTTATTTAGGTGATTAGGTGTTTGAGGTA
>JAUNNU010000222.1 GCA_030537295.1 Bacteroidia bacterium | reverse complement strand
CTTTTTCTATTGACATTATGACTTTGAGACCCGCCCCAAACATGAGCATATAGCCCATTTGCAAAGCAAATGAGGCGGGTGCGAATGTTTGTAGGCTTTTGAGAGCCTGAAAGGCGAAAAAAGCCGTGTATCATTCTATGCTTACAAAAGTTTTGCTTTTGACACCCTAATCATAACATTTTCACTACAGTAAAATCCGTAATCCTGAATTATTCACGTAATTGGTGAAAAGCCATATAACAACAACACATTCTTTTGTTTTCACTTTCACTTTTTAGGTGAAAAATAAAAAGAAGACCTTATTCTTTGGTATAATAATAGTGACACAAAACCCAAAGAAAAAGAGGTCTTCCATGGATATTTTAAACACTATTTCTCTTGAAAGCAACAAAAAAATCAAAATAAATTTTGACGGCGGTGATCTGTCCTCCGATTCCGGTTTATTTCTCATTAGCGAATTCGCACATAAGATTGGTCTGGATAAACTCGTTAACCGCATTTTCAAAACCAATGATCGTTCTAAGCGCTTCCATACAGATCCTCAAAATCTGCTCCAAATGCTGTATCAAATCATCGCAGGATATTTTCAAGACGATCATTCTGATGCGTTAAAGAACGAACCTGTGCTGACAGCCATTTTAAAGAAGGAAACGCTGGCTTCACAACCGACTATTTCAAGGTTTTTCAATCGGATGGATAATGATACGATCGATCAGTTTCATCAGATCAACAGACAACTCAGAAAGATTGCTTATTCAATTAACAGACCGGAGTTCGTCTTATTCGATCTTGATTCGACGCTTTTAAATACCTACGGCCATCAGGAAGGTAAAGGCTACAATTTTCATTATCAAGCCAACGGCTATCATCCGTTGGTATGTTATGATGGTCTCACGGGAGATCTGATCGCAATGGAGCTTCGCCCGGGGGCACAATATTGTAGTAATGAATCCGAAGTCTTTATGGAGCGTGTCCTGAAAGAATTTCAGGAAGACTTTCCGGAAATTCCCTGCTATTTCAGAGCAGATGCCGGTTTTGCGTCTCCAAAACTGTATGAAATACTTGAAAAATACGGCTGTAAGTATGCCATCCGTCTGAAGCAGAATGCAAGACTGAAACAGATGATTGACGAAAAGGATCAAGCTTTGTATGAAGCAACGATGTATCGTACACTTCCTTACGCAGTAACATATCATGAATTCAACTATCAGGCTGACTCATGGACAAAAGAACGCCGTATTATGTGCAAGATCGAAAAACCTTATGGACAAATGGTCCATACGAATACGTTTATTGTGACCAACTTTGAAGAACTCAATGTCCAACAAGTGATCCAATATTACTGCGGACGCGGTCGAATGGAAAACTTTATCAAAGAAGGAAAACACGGTTTCGATTTTTCAGCTGTAAGCAGTTCTTCGATGATTGTAAATGCAAACAGATTTGAACTTCACGGATTAGCCTATAATCTATTCAATCTTTTTAGAAGACTTGTACTTCCCACATCACTGGCAAAACAGCAGATCGATACACTTAGGCTGAAACTGTTAAAGATTGCAGGTAGGATTGTTAAATCGTCACGATCAGTATTTTTTAAGCTCAATGGCAGCTGTCCGTATCAGAATGAATTCAGACAAACGATAATGAATATCCGAAATCTGCAGATACAGTTGGAGTAGAAATCAAAGGGTCATTGACAATTTCAAAAGCATCATTTTTGTGAGATAGGGATACTATACCCTTTTTTTGTAGCATCGCTGATATTCTTTTTGAAATTGTTAATTCGTGTCCATCGTCACGAGCTTTTACAATTGGTTTAAAGTTTCGTGAATAATTCGGGATAACCATTCTTATCCAAAATTGCAAGCATATTTCTCAATCCTTTTATGACTCT
>JAUNNU010000221.1 GCA_030537295.1 Bacteroidia bacterium | reverse complement strand
GTGGGCATGAGCGTAGGCAACAGTTTTGATGCCGCTCGTATGCAAGCACTGGAATTGGCCAAACAGAATTTGGCAGGACAGATACAGACCGAAATCACGGCTCTTGTGGAAAATACGGTTGCCAATGAGCAGTTAAAGCCAGAAGAGGCTGAATCTATCACTCGTTCCGTCATGGCATCCAAAAATCTTATTTCCCAAAGTATTGGGCGTACATTGACCGTAGTTGAGTTGTATCGCACATTACACAACCGCAACAAGGAAGTGTTGGTACGTGTGGCATATGATAGCGACAATGCCATGTTGGAAGCGAAGAAGGCTATCCGAAACAAGTTAGAACTTCAAAGCGATGAGTTACACCAAAAATTGGGTAGGATTCTTGACTTGGACTGAGTAACGGTATGGGGGTAGGGAAGCACCTGCGTGTTTCCCCCATTCATTTATTTAAACTGTGTTTGAAAAGATAAATACACATGCAATTGATTTAAAACAATGAAATGTTGGACTTGTATAATAGCCGCGTTGTTACTGTCGGTAAATGTTTATGCGCAAGTGTCGAGTCAAAGGGAGGCATTCGAATCGTTCCGCCGACAGGCACGGATGCAATATGAGGATTTCCGTCAACGAGCAAACGCTGAATATGCGGAGTTCTTGCGGAAAACTTGGAAACAATACCATGGTGAAGAACCAGTAGCACCTCCTAAGGATAATCCTTTGCCGCCTATTGAGTATGATTTTGAAAAACAAAATAAACAAGGTGAAGGAAAGCCTGTTCTTGACAATCCACTTCCATTTACGGTTGTGAAGCCTCGGCTAGATGTGAAACCTCAACCACAGCCGCAACCCCTACAGCCTATTCAGGTAAGCCCTGCCCCCTTTGAGAATCGGATTGACGTGTCTTTTTATGGTGAAGAACATGCTTTGCGCTTTGACAATACCAGTCAGTTTCGACTAATCAGTTGCTCAGAAGACAACATTTCTGATGCATGGACAACATTCTCAAATGGGAAATATGATGCTTTACTGGCCGATTGCCTACGACTGCGCGATGATAGAGAATGGTGCGATTGGGCTTATTACCAATTCTTGAAAGCGGTGGCGGAAAGCATATCTGGTACTGACACCAATGAGGCTGTCCTTCTGCAAGCTTATTTGTTTTGTCAATCAGGTTATCAAATGCGTTTAGGACGATGCAATAACCAACTTGTGATGCTCATTGGCACCAAACATACCATCTACAACATCGTTAGCTATACATTGGATGGTATGAAATTCTACCCGATGAATTTCAAAGGACGGGAGTTGCGTCTTTGTTCTTCTGCATTTCCGAAGGAAAAACCGATGTCACTGACAATCTCACGTCCACAACAGTTTGGTTCAAGTCCTGTTCCAATGGTAAGTCGAGAAGCTACACGTTATCCGGAAATGAAGGTTTCTGTGTCTGTTGATGCGAACCTGTTGGATTTCTTTAGTACCTATCCCTCTTCGCAATTAGGTGAAGACTTGATGACCCGATGGGCGCTTTATGCTAATACACCTCTCGATTCGGAAGTCAGTAGGCAACTTTATCCAACCCTTAAGAAACAATTAAGTGGGAAAAATCAGTTGGAGGCTGCTGAATGTTTGCTGAATTGGGTACAAACTGGATTCAAATATGAGTACGATGATAAGGTATGGGGATGCGACCGTGTGTTTTTCGCCGAGGAATCGCTTTTCTTTCCTTATTGCGACTGTGAGGATCGGGCTATCCTGTTCTCTCATCTGGTACGCGATTTATTGGAATTACAAACTATGTTGGTTTATTATCCAGGGCATTTGGCCACCGCTGTCCATTTCACAGAAGATGTGAAGGGCGATTGCATCCAGTTGCCCGATGGAAGAAAGTTTACCGTTTGTGA
>JAUNNU010000220.1 GCA_030537295.1 Bacteroidia bacterium | reverse complement strand
CTCACGCGCTATCGCGAACAGGCCAGCGTTGCGCTGGAAACTCGCGCGCGCGAGAGTCTTAAAAATGCTTTATTCAAAGAAATCGCACGTGTCTCAAGCTCTCCATTAATCCCCGGCTTTAATTTATAAAACTCATCTATCACAAAAAAATCAACGGGAATATCCACTGACAACTCCAAGAAACGCTCCTGGGTCAAGACATAAACATTCTTCTCTTTTGCCGATTGTGTGGGATGAGTAATAATCTTATATGTCTCTCCGAATTTCTTTAGCAATCTTCGCCGTGTCTCATCAATCAATGCTATTGTTGGAACAATTACCACAACATTTCGATAACGCCCCGACATTAGCATTACGTCAATTAAAAGACTTTTACCAAAACTTGTTGGAGCGCTAAGAACGACATTCTTCCCCATCATGAGCGCAAGATATGCCTCATATTGTCCTTCATGAAGCACGACATCATCACCGCCGAGCGGGCGATGCGCTTCATAAGAAAGAAGTTCAGACGTGGACATTGTTATATCTGGCTCTAAATATGGATAGAGTCCAGCAACCTTTATAAGCGACGCAAGCACCTCCCGATATCCTTCATCAACAACCCCATGATCTATCAAATGGAAAAGCAGTTCTCGCCCCTTGTCAGATTGATTGCCATCAAAATATGAAGAAACTATTCTCAATACTTCAAACTGATGTGTTGCTACATATTCTCTATCCGAGACTTTTTCGAAATCTTCACGATAATCATTCATCCTTGAATCCCTTTCAATTTTTCATTAAGCACAGTGATAATCCTTTTCTTATTCTCAAGCGTAAGTAAAATTAATTTTACCTTTACAAAAAGCGACCCAAGCTTTTCAAAAAACAAGTCCCTATTCCCGCTTAACTCTAATTTTAAATTCTTAAGGAACTCATCCGAGATTTTATTCGCAGACTGCACCACCTCACTTTCATATGTCAGCAATACTGGAATGCATATAACAGGAAACACATCATCTAACGAAGTACGTGGATCCATCAACTTTGACACTAGAGGTTCAAACTTCCACCCTTTCCCGATATGCGGACCAACGCAAATGAATTCTTCTTTCAATTTCTTTTGATCCAAATGTGCTTTAATTTCGCTAACCACAGCATTAACGGCCTTCTTGATATCTGTGTAAAACTTTACCTCCCCCAGCCACAACTCAACGCTTCCCTTTTCGGTCTCTAATACATGAACAGCATCAAATCCCTTCACAGTATCGTTTGTTGCCGATTTGAAATATAATTTGCTAATAACAGGCTCAGTTCCAAACTGTTCTCGCAAAATTGCATGTAAAATCAATTCACCAAATTCACCACGCTTCCCATATTTTTCAGTCGTGTAAACCATCTGCGCAGCATGAACCAACATTTTATGTGAAGTGATTGTATTCATTTTGCACAAATCAGTAAATTGAGTTGCAAACTCAATCAGGTGGTCAAACAGAAAATCTGAAAATGCCTTATACCGCCACGCCGTGCATTCATACCCAACATTTAATCCGAGACACATTTCCTCATTAATGAGAACATGTTTGTCTCCGTCAAAAAATCTATTTTCACATTTTGGATATTCAAATGTCATAACTTGACTCCTTCTTACGTATAACGCCTTTAGTAAAAATCTGCCATTATTTTACAGTAGGTGAAGCATTTGTAAGCAAATGAGGATAATCTGCTTGAAGGGAAAGCGTGAGATGATGAGCGATCTTCGCGACGAATAGCGCAACGGGGTTGTGAATCTTCTTGTATTGAGTCACATTCACTATCATGCTCCCTTGTTTTCAATCACATAACGACCCAACAGTTCTTTCGTCTTTTTCAGTCCCCAAACATTTGAAACGTTCACTCTAGTAATGGGATATCCA
>JAUNNU010000015.1 GCA_030537295.1 Bacteroidia bacterium | reverse complement strand
GAGCGAATCGAACGAATTTTCTCTTGCGGAAAACAACGGAGACGGTGCTGCACCGTTTCCGTGTAAATAAGTGTCTGAAATGTTTTTGTAAGTGAGGTCCGGCATTGCGCCGGACTCTCTTGTTTCTTAACCGAAGATTACATCATTCCCGGCATTCCGCCGCCCATCTGCGGCATTGCAGGTGCAGGGTTCTCCTCCTTGTGGTTGGAGACGACGCATTCTGTCGTGAGTAACATGCCGGCGATCGAGGCTGCGTTTTCGAGAGCGACTCTTGAAACCTTGACCGGGTCGATGACACCTGTCTTGAGCATGTTCTCGTATGTCTCGGTGCGGGCGTTGAAACCGTAGTCGCCCTTGCCTTCTCTGACTTTATTCACAACGACTGAGCCTTCGAGACCTGCGTTCTCGACGATCTGGCGGAGCGGCTCCTCCAAGGCGCGTTTGATGATGCAGATGCCTGTCGTCTCGTCTTCGTTGTCACCTTTCATCTTCTCGAGTGACTTGATGGCGCGGATGAAGCCGACGCCGCCGCCCGGGATGATGCCTTCCTCGATGGCTGCGCGTGTCGCATTCAAAGCGTCCTCTACACGGTCTTTCTTTTCTTTCATCTCGACTTCCGAAGCTGCGCCGACGTGGATGACTGCCACGCCACCGGCGATCTTTGCGAGTCTCTCCTGGAGCTTCTCGCGGTCGTAGTCAGATGTCGTTGTCGCAATCTGAGCCTTGATCTGTGCCGCGCGTGCCTGGATGCTCTCCTTGTCGCCCTGACCGTTGACGATGGTTGTGTTGTCCTTCGTGATGGTGATCTTGTCGCATGAACCGAGTTCGGCCAATGTCGCGTCTTCGAGCTTGTAGCCTTTCTCCTCGCTGATGACGGTGCCGCCCGTGAGGATGGCGATGTCTTCGAGCATCTCTTTTCTTCTGTCGCCGAAGCCAGGGGCCTTCACTGCAACGACCTTCAACGAGCCGCGTAAACGGTTGACAACCAATGTCGCGAGAGCCTCGCTGTCGATGTCTTCAGCGATGATCAACAATGCGCGGCCTGTCTGGAGAGTCTTTTCGAGAACAGGAAGAAGGTCTTTCATCACGCTGACTTTCTTGTCGTAGATGAGGATGAACGGATTGTCATAGACGGCTTCCATCTTTTCGGTGTCGGTCACGAAATAAGGTGAGATGTAACCGCGGTCGAACTGCATGCCTTCGACGACGTCAACGTATGTCTCGATGCCTTTTGAGTCTTCGACGGTGATGACGCCTTCTTTCTTCACCTTGCTCATTGCGTCGGCGATGAGTGTGCCGATTGCCGCATCGTTGTTGGCTGAAATTGTTGCGACCTGCTGGATCTTCTCAACGTTTTCGCCGACGATTTCCGACTGTTCCTTCAATGAGGCGACGACTTTGGCGACAGCCTTGTCGATACCGCGTTTGAGATCCATCGGGTTTGCGCCTGCGATGACGTTCTTCAGGCCTGTCGCGACGATTGCCTGAGCCAGCACTGTGGCTGTCGTGGTGCCGTCACCGGCGAGGTCGTTGGTCTTTGAGGCGACTTCCTTCACGAGCTGTGCGCCCATGTTCTCGATCGGGTCGGCGAGTTCTATTTCTTTCGCCACTGTCACACCGTCCTTTGTGATATGAGGTGCACCGTATGATTTCTCGATGATGACATTGCGGCCTTTAGGTCCGAGTGTCACTTTTACTGCGTTTGCCAAAGCATCGACGCCTTTCTTCAGGCCGTCGCGTGCGTCAAGATTGAACAATATGTCTTTTGCCATAACTTTTTACTTTTTAACATTAAAACTTTTGAACTTTTTACTTAGATTATTGCGATGATGTCGTTTTCGCGCATGATCATGTAATCTTTGCCATCGAAATGGAACTCCGTGCCGGCGTATTTGCCATAAATGACTGTATCGCCGACCTTCACTGTCATCTGCACGTCTTTTGTGCCGGGGCCGACTGCTACGACGGTGCCTTTCTGTGGTTTCTCTTTTGCTGTGTCAGGGATGATGATTCCGCTGGCTGTTTTCTGTTCTGCGGCTGCCGGTTCAATGACCACGCGGTCCGCCAAAGGTTTGATTGTCAATTGTGTCATGATTTTATGTCTAATTTATTCGTTAATTATTCTTTTAATTTTGAATTTTTCGGCCTTCACTTAACAAATTTCATTCCAAAGATGTTTTTATGACAAAACAAAAAAAAATGTCAGAACGTATGACATTCTGACATTTTCAGCCTTTGTCGGTAGATTATTCCGCTATTGGTGCTTCAGGAGCAGCCGGAATAGTATTTTCAATCTGGCTACGCATCTGGGAATCAACACGGCTGGCGTTCTGTGCGCCGCCTTTCGGAATCGCCACGCTTGAAACAAGACAGAACACTACCAAAAGAACTGCGAGTGTCCATGTTGTCTTTTCAAGAAAGTCGGTTGTCTTGCGCACGCCGAGAATCTGATTCTGTGATGAGAAGTTTGAAACCAACCCGCCACCTTTTGAATTCTGAACCAAAACGACCAACATCATCAGGAAACTGACGATAAGGATTAATACTGAAATTGTTACGTACATCGTCTTTAATATTAATTGTTTAACTTATTTTTTAACTCATTAATTTGACCTGCAAAATAAATACTTTTTTCTGGATTTTTCAAGATTAATTTTTCATAAATTGAAATTGCTTTTTCAAAGTATCCTTGCCTCGCATAAATCATTGCTAATGTTTCACTTACGATATTCTCTTGATCAACAACAGAGTCCTGTGCAGCCGAAATCGGATTAAAAAACTCCTGTTTCGGTCGTGAAATCGACGGATTTTCCGCTATGAATTTGTCAATAATTTCCGATTTTGTTAATTTTTTCTCTTCTTTTTTAGGCTTCAATTTCTCTCTTTCCAACTCCGCAATCTTGTTCTCGATTATCGCCATCAGCTCGTCGAGGGTCTTCTTTTTCTCCTCAAGAACCGCAAACTCCCTGTTGAGTTCCTCGGTGTCTTTTCCTAAATCTATCTCTGGAATGACAAACGTCTTTTCAGGGATGACCTCCGATGGTTTCTCCTGAATTTCAACAGTTTCGTCATGAACCGCCTCCGTTTCCTCCACAAATTCGTCGGGCAATTGCGTGCAAAGTCGGCGCAGCGCATTCCTGTCGGGCGACATCGACGACGCCAACCTCAGCTGCTGGTTTGACTTCGCATGTCCGTTTCTGTACATGCCGACAGCCAGCAACGATTGCCCGACCGTGAAGTACGGATACCTGACAAGCATCACTTCAAGGTCTTCAACATCTTGATTGTCAATAATTTCAGGATGCTCAACCAATTCTATAAATCTTATCTGATCCAAATCTCGATGCTTTTTAAATTACCAATTGACAACCGCCTTGTTGAAAATGTCCTCACACAGTTTTTCGACAATGGTATTCGACAGCGTCTCCTGCACGGAATTCAGGTCCTGGCTGCTTGGATAATCCTCGTATTGTGAAAATTTCTGCTCGAAATTCTTCGTCTCGTCAAACCTGTTGAAAAATCTCACATTCACCGTTATTGTCAGGCGGTTCAACGCGGCGGTTTGGTCGCCCGTGATGGCTGTCGGAGCCGTTTCATATCCGACAATCTCGCCTTCGATAGCCAAATCTCCGTTGTTGGCGACTTCCGACAAGGTCGTCTGATTCATGAAATAGTCACGTAAAGTATTGGTCAGCATTGAACTTAACATCGGGTAAACCAAATTTGCGTTGTTAGGGAAATACTGCACCGACACCGTTTTTGCCTCCGGCGGCACGCTCGCTCCTGTAAACGAATACACCCCGCAGCCGGTCAGCACAAACGCCACTATTAATATTAATAAGGTGTGAATCTTTTTCATCAGATATCAATTTCGTAGTCATTAATCTTTCTGTAAAGCGTCCTTTCGCTTATTCCAAGTTCATTGGCCGCCGCCCTGCGTTTTCCGTTATATTTACGCAACGCTTTGATAATCACTTCTTTCTCTTTATCCTGAAGTGATAAACTATCGATTATAGGCTTTGCCGAAACAAACTCCACCTCCGCATCCTGAGCTGATTCGTATTCAAGCGCGTCATCATCCTCAACAGGATTCAAGACTGTCCCGCGAATCTGTGTTATCGATGATGGTTCTGACGTAATATTATGAGAAACAACGACTTGACCGTTAGTGAGGTCATTGACAGTCTTGCGAAGTTCCATAATATCTTTCTTCATGTCGAACAACACCTTGTACAATATGTCGCGTTCGGACAGCGATTCCTGCTCCTTCGCACCCGCCAGAACCGGCAACGAAGTCTGTTTCGGAAGATAATTCATCAAAATTTCGGGAGTGATGACTTTCGTCTCCTCAATGATTGAAATCTGGTCAGTGACGTTTTTCAGCTGACGTATGTTGCCTTCCCAGCGATAATTCTCAAACATCACGAGGGCTTCAGGCGTCAGACGGATCGGATCGACGTGATACCTGTCGGCGAAATCCGAAGCGAACTTCCTGAACAGCAAGCTGATATCGCCTTTTCTCTCGCGGAGAGGCGGAATGGTAATCGGGATCGTGTTGAGACGGTAATAAAGATCTTCACGGAAACGGCCTTTCTTTATCGCATCCGGAATATTGACATTCGTCGCCGCCACGACACGCACGTTTGTCTTTTGGATTGTTGACGAGCCGACTTTGATGAACTCGCCGTTTTCGAGAACTCTCAACAATCTCGCCTGCGTCGCCAACGGCAGTTCGCCTACCTCATCGAGAAACAACGTTCCTCCATTGGCAACTTCAAAATAGCCTTTACGGGAATCGACAGCTCCGGTAAAAGCACCTTTCTCATGTCCAAACAGTTCAGAATCAATGGTTCCCTCTGGAATGGCACCGCAGTTGATCGCAAAATACTGTCCGTGTTTGCGCGAACTGTTATCATGAATTATTTTCGGAATAATGTCCTTGCCAGTGCCGCTTTCTCCGTTGATAAGCACAGTCAAATCAGAGTCCGCCACCTGAACCGCCACCTCGATGGCGCGGTTCAGATGAGGGTCGTTGCCTATAATCTTGTATCTTTGTTTTATTGTCTGAATATCCATTATCTCAATGTTGTCTGTAATTGTTGCTCAATCGATGACTGGATTCTGGCCATCGTCTTTTCAATGACCTTGTCAGTCAATGTCTTCTGAGTGTCCTGCAATGTGAAGCTGACGGCATATTGTTTCTTTCCCGCCGGAATCTTGTCGCCTTCGTAGATGTCGAACAGATTGACAGACTTCAAAATATTCTTTTCGGCGGCCATCGCCACTTTCTTCACCATCTCGAATGTCACGTTTTTGTCCATGACGAGAGCGAGGTCACGACGGACGCTCGGGAATTTTGGCAACGCCTTGAAACTGATGGTCTTCAAACCTTTGACGGCCTTGAGAATCATGTTCCAGTCGAAGGTTGCGTGATAGACTTCCTTCTTCACGTCGAAAATCTTCAAGGTTTTCTGATTGATTTTTCCGAGAGTGACCAAATCGTTGTTATTCAATGAATAAACAATTGAATAATCGTAATGCGACACCGTTCCTTCTCTCATTTCAAGTTCTTCGACATTGATGCCTAACTTATGAATGATGGCGAGGACATATTTCTTAAGATCGTAGAAACCAAGGCTTTGCGGTTTCGCATTCCATGATTCGGCGATGTCATTACCTGTAAGAAGCATGTCCAAACGGAAATTCTCGCTGTACGGATTCAACGGTTTCTCATCAGTCTGCTGATTCTCCTTATTATATGAATATGTGTTCCCGAATTCAAAGAATTTCATGTCGAAAGTCTTGAAGTTCTGGTTTCTCGCGATGCTTTCGAGGCCGCCGAACATCAGCGACTGGCGCATGACATCGAGGTCGCTGCTCAACGGGTTCATTATCTTCACGTTCTTCTCCTCATCGAAGCTGTCGAGTTCGCGCGTGTAAGCCGATTTCGTCAATGAGTTGTTCATTATTTCATAGAAACCATTGGCTGCCAACATGATAGAAACCTCTTTCTGCAATTTCTCGGCATCCGGCTTATTGTTGACGTTCAGGCTCGCATTGATTTTTGAAGGAATTGCGATGTTGTCGTAGCCGTAGATTCTAAGGATTTCCTCAACCAAATCGGCTGGACGATAGACATCGACCTTGCATGTCGGGACATCGACTGTGACGTATGCGTCGGTAAGTTCAACAACTTGGCAATCAAGGTCTTTCAAGATATTTACTGCAATTTCCTTTTCTATAGGCTGACCAGCAATCTTGTTTAAGTAATCGAATTTAAGCTGTACGCGGACTGGCGTGAAGTCGCCGTTGACGACATCTTTTATTTCCGAAGAAATCGTTCCGCCGGCAAGTTCTTTGACCAAGAGTGCCGCGCGTTTCAAGGCGTATATCGTGATGTTCGGGTCGCAGCCGCGTTCATAGCGGAAGCTCGCGTCGGTCTGAAGTCCGTGGAACCGTGCTGTCTTGCGTATTGAAGTCGGGTTGAAATATGCGCTTTCGATGAAAACATTGGTTGTCGTCTCGGTGACGCCGGAGTCGAGGCCGCCGAACACGCCGGCGATGCACATCGGCTCTTCAGCGTTGCAAATCATCAAGTTAGTATCGTTGAGTTTGCGTTGGATTCCGTCTAAAGTCGTGAACGGAGTGTCTTTTTCGAGGCATTTCACAACGACTTTCTTGCCTTTGATTTTGTCGGCATCGAAGATATGAAGCGGCTGTCCGACTTCCATCAAGACATAGTTTGAAATGTCAACGATGTTATTTATCGAGCGGAGTCCGATTGCTTCGAGGCGGTGTTTGAGCCACGCCGGAGAAGGCCCGACTTTCACTCCGCTGACGGTGACGCCGGAGTAACGCGGACACGCCTTTGTGTCAATGACTTCAACTTCAATGTTGTTATTAGTGTTTTCGACTTTGAAATCATCAACAGAAGGACGTGTGATGTGATATTCGTGAGTATGGTTTTTGTGGTTGAGAGCCGCCACGAGGTCACGGTCGCAGCCGATGTGCGATGTGGCATCCGAGCGGTTGGCGGTGAGGCCTATTTCGTATGTAAAGTCCTCTTCCACAGGGAAATAGAACGAAGCAGGTTTGCCGACTTCATAGCTGTCGGGCAACACCATGATGCCGTCGTGTGACTCGCCGAGTTGCAGTTCGTCTTCAGCGCAGATCATGCCTTCCGACACCTCGCCGCGGATCTTGCCTTTCTTGATTGTGAACGACTCATCGCCTTTCCAAAGCTCGCAGCCTATCGTGGCCACCAAAACCGTCTGGCCGGCAGCGACATTCGGGGCGCCGCACACGATGTGCAAAGGTTCAGCCGCGCCGACATCGACCGTCGTGATGTGAAGATGGTCGGAGTTCGGATGGTCAATGCATGTCAGGACTTTTCCGACAACGACACATTTCAGCCCGCCCTTTACGGACTCGTAACGTTCCAAATCTTCAACTTCAAGACCCGTTCCGGTCAATGTCTTACCTAATTCTTCAGCAGGTAACTCGCACTGAATGTACTGTTTAAGCCAATTGTATGATATTTTCATTTTTAAAAGATTTATTTCATTTTTACGAAATGCAAAAATACATAATTCTGACAAAATGTCAGTCATTTTTTTTATTTTTTTTGTCGAATGTTAAAAAATATTTTGTAAACTTGCAAAATTAAATGTTTTGGAGATTTTTTAAAAATGAAAAATAACAAATTTATCATAAGTATCTCATTCTTAATGTGTTTCATTTTTGGAATTCATACCTATTCATATGCGGATGAAACGAAAGGCGGAACAGAACAAACTGAAACGAAAGAAAAATTCAACGCCGGTGAGATGATTTTCGAGCATATTCTCGACTCTTACCAATGGCATATATTCACATGGAAAGGCCATCATGTGGCCATAAACCTTCCGATAATCGTTTTCAATGAGGGCAAATGTTATTCTTTTTCTTCAAAACATCTGATGCATGGAACTTACGAAGTCGCTGACAAAAACACGGGCGACCCCATCACATTCTGCATTCCATCGGAGGGCAATTACAAAGGTAAGGTTGTGATTCTCAAAGGAGAAGAAAGGATCAGACCTTTCGATATTTCCATCACAAAGAACGTCTTCGGACTTTTTATTTCGTGCACGTTGCTTGTCACGTTGTTCCTGATTGTGGCGAACGCATACAAGAAACGCGGAGAAAAAGCCCCGAAGGGACTTCAGTCGCTGTTTGAGATGCTCATCGTGTATGTCAGGGACGACATCGCAAAAAAATCCATTGACGAAAAACATGTTGACAGATACACACCTTATTTAATAACGGTGTTCTTCTTCATATTTTTCAACAATCTCCTGGGCTTGATTCCGTTCTTCCCATTCGGTGCGAACCTCACGGGAAACATTGCTGTCACAGCTGTCTTGGCGATTTTCACATTCATCATCACGAATGTTTTCGGAAACAAAGAATATTACAAAGACATCTTCAACACGCCGGGCGTTCCTGTTTTCCTGAAACTCCCGCTCCCGCTGATGCCGTTGATTGAGTTTGTGGGATGTCTGACAAAACCGTTGGTTCTTGCGATACGTCTTTTCGCGAACATCACGGCGGGACATATTGTGGTTTTAGGATTCATCAGCATGATTTTCATCCTCGGGGAGATGAGTGCGGCGGCGGGCGGCGCGATGTCGGTGCTGTCGTTGCTCCTCGCCATCTTCGTCGATGTGCTTGAACTTTTGGTCGCATACATCCAGGCTTACGTTTTCACACTGCTTTCGGCATTGTATTTCGGAATGGCCAGCAAAGAAGAACATCACGGTTAAAAGAAGCTGACGCACGATGTAAATTATTGAATTTTAAATTATTGAATTATATAAACTTTTAAAAAATTAAAGTTATGTCGTTATTAGTCATGTTACAAGAAGTAGCAAAAGCAGCAGTTGACTTGGCACCATTGGCAAAATTAGGTGCAGGTCTTGCAGCAGGTATCGCAACAATCGGTGCAGCAATGGGCATCGGCAAAATCGGCAGCAGCGCATTGGAATCAATGGCACGCCAGCCGGAAGCAGCCGGAAGCATCCAGACCAGCATGATCATCGCAGCCGCTCTTATCGAAGGTGTGTCATTCTTCGCTTTGGTCGTCTGCCTGCTCATCGCACTTTAACAAGCGAACAGTCTCAGGTTGCAACGGTTGGTTGCGACCTGAGATTTTAAAAATGAAAACACAAACAAAAAATAAAAGAAATGGAACTTATAACTCCTGATTTTGGGTTGATTTTCTGGATGACATTGGCATTCGGCATAGTGTTTTTAGTTTTGGCTAAAGTCGCTTTCCCAATCATCGGCAAGGCTTTGAAGAAACGCGAGGAAAAAATCACCGAAGCTCTTGAACTGGCGGAACGCACACATGAAGAGATGAAACAACTTCAGGCCGACAACGAGAAAGTCCTCCAGGAAGCACGCGAGGAACGTGACAAAATCTTGACCGACGCGCGTTCGACACGTGACAGAATCATCGAGGAAGCAAAGGCTAAGGCGACGGAAGAGACAAACCGCATCGTGGAAACCGCAAAGGAAACCATTGAGAATGAACGCAAAGCCGCGCTGACCGACATCAAGAATGAAATCGCCAACATCTCAATAAAGGTGGCGGAGAAAATCCTTGAGAAACAACTCGACAGCAGCCAGGCACAAATGGATTACATAGAGAGAATCATCAAGGAAACGGAAAACAACAATTAATTAAGGTAGTATGAAAGACACTCTTTTGACACGCCGATACGCCAAGGCATTCCTCGATTTCGCCATAAAAAACAACATGACGGAAGAAGGACTGTCGGACCTCGAGACTGTTTGCGATACAATCAACGAGAGTCACGAACTGCGTGGATTACTATCCGGACCGTTTGTCTCCGACAAAAAGAAATCAGATATACTTGTACGCATCTTCAAGGACAACGTCTCAGCCAAGACATTGAATTTCATCTCAATGATGATTGAGAAGAACCGCAGTGAGATAATTGGAGACATATACGAACAATATCGCGATTTATATAACGAATACAATAACATAGAGGTCGTGACAATAACCACAGCAGTTGAGATAGACGAGGCCACAAGACAGAAATTCCTCACTTTCGTGAAAGATATCATCAAAGGCCACATTCAGATCGTCAACAAGATTGATGAAAAAATCATCGGAGGTTTCATCATCCGCCGTGGCGACTACGAATACGACGCAAGTATCAGGACGAAGCTGAAACGGCTTTCGAAGATATTCACCGAGAACCTTTATGTTAAAGGATATTGATAATTAACAGTTTGATAATCAGACAAAAAATTAAATATGGGAAAAATAAAACCCGCTGAAGTATCAGCAATATTACTTGACGAGTTGACCAACTTCGAAAACAAGGCTTCTCTTGATGTCAAGGGTACGGTGCTAAACGTCGGTGACGGCGTGGCGCGTGTTTACGGCATGGGGAACGCCGAGTCAGGCGAGCTCGTCGAGTTTGAAAAAAACGGTGTGATGGGCATCGTCCAGAACCTCGAAGAGGACAACGTGGGCGTGGTGCTTCTCAACGACGCCGGTGACATTCAGGAAGGCGACACTGTCGTATGCACCCACCGCATCGCATCAGTCAACGTCGGCGAAGGCATGCTCGGACGTGTCATCAACACGTTAGGCAACCCAATCGACGGCAAGGGCGAAATCAAAGGCGAGACAGTGGAGATGCCACTTGAACGCAAAGCTCCGGGTGTCATCTTCCGCAAACCGGTCGATGAACCACTCCAGACCGGCATCAAGGCTATCGACGCAATGATCCCGATCGGACGCGGACAACGTGAGCTTATCATCGGCGACCGTCAGACAGGCAAGACAGCAATCGCCATCGACACCATCATCAACCAGAAGGAGTTTTACGACAAAGGCGAACCGGTCTATTGCATCTATGTGGCCATCGGACAAAAAGGTTCGACAATCGCCAACATCGTGCAGAACCTCGAAGACCACGGCGCACTTCCATACACAATCGTGGTGGCCGCGACTGCGTCCGACACAGCCGCAATGCAATATTACGCACCGTTCGCAGGCGCAGCCATCGGTGAATATTTCCGCGACACGGGCCGCTCGGCACTCATCATCTACGATGACCTCTCGAAACAGGCCGTGGCTTACCGCGAAGTCTCTTTGCTTCTCCGCAGACCACCAGGACGTGAAGCATATCCGGGCGACGTGTTCTATCTTCACTCACGTCTCCTCGAAAGAGCAGCTAAGATTATCAACAACGATGAGATCGCAGCAAAAATGAACGACCTCCCGGAAAGCCTTAAAGGAAAAGTCAAAGGCGGCGGTTCATTGACGGCACTTCCGATTATCGAGACACAGGCCGGCGACGTGTCGGCATACATCCCGACAAACGTCATCTCCATCACCGACGGACAGATATTCTTAGAGACCAACCTCTTCAACGCGGGTATCCGTCCTGCCATCAACGTCGGTATCTCGGTATCGCGCGTCGGCGGCAAGGCACAGATCAAGTCAATGAAGAAAGTCGCAGGTACTCTGAAACTCGACCAGGCGCAGTTCCGTGAATTGGAAGCATTCTCGAAATTCGGCTCCGACCTCGACGCCGCTACACAAGCCGTCCTCGACAAAGGCCGCCGTAACGTGCAGATGCTTATCCAACCGCAGTCGTCACCTTTGAGAGTTGAAGAAGAAGTCGCAATTATCTATTGCGGTGTCAACAACCTGCTCAGGAAGATCCAGCCAAATCAGGTTGCTGATTTCGAGAAGAGATACCTCGCGCTGCTCAACAGCTCACATCAAGACACAATGGCCGAACTCAAAGCCGGCAAATATACAGATGAGATCACAGACGTGCTGAAAAACGCCGCCAATGAAATCATCGAACTGATGAATAAATAACGATAATTATGGCGAACCTCAAAGAAGTCAGGATACGAATCGCTTCTGTAAATTCAACGATGCAGATCACGTCCGCCATGAAGATGGTGTCGGCGTCAAAACTGCGCAAGTCGCAGAATGCGATTTTGGCACTCCGCCCTTACGCCTCCAAACTCAGCGAGATAATGCAGGACCTTTCGTCATCGTTGCAGACATCTAACGAAGGAGTCTATACAAAAATCCACAAGGAGCATCCGGAAGACGAGAAGATACTCATCATACCGGTGGCGTCGAACAAAGGACTGTGCGGTGTCTTCAACGCGACAGTGATTCGTGAAACAATGAGTTTCATCAAGGATAACTATCAGACACATTTCGACAAAGGCAACATTGACATCTTGTGCATAAGCAAGAAGGTTTATGAGACACTCAAATTCAAGAAAATCCCACATTTGGAACCGAGATTTGAGATTCTCGACAACCTTACTTACGACAACACGCTGCCTTTCGCCGAAGAGCTGATGAATGACTTCGTGAACGAGAAATACGACCGTATCATATTCATCTACAATCAGTTCAAAAACGCCGGAAGTCAGATTCTCGTGAAAGAACAGTTCCTTCCCATCGTCAACAAGGAGGAAACCGCAGCCGAGAAGAAGATGCAAAGCGATGTCGAATATATCTTCCAGCCTTCAAAGAGCGAGATTCTTGAAACATTAGTTCCAAAATCACTTAAGTTGCAGGTTTTCAAGGTGTTGCTCGACAGCATAACATCCGAACACGGCGCGAGAATGGTTTCCATGACCAAGGCCACGGACAACGCAGCCGAACTGCTGAAAGAACTCAACCTTTCATACAACAAGGCGCGTCAGACCGCAATCACCAACGAAATCATCGAAATCGTCGGCGGCGCAAATGCGCTTTAAAGTTGAAAGTCATAAAGTTAAATGTTTAAAAAGCGTGAAGCGAGTTTAGACTTGTTTCACGCTTTTTTTAATTATTGAGCGATTTTCGGTAAAATATTTTTAATGAAAATTTTTGAATAACCATATTAAAAAATTTGTATTTTTGTGAAATTTTTGAAAATATGAATACAATTAAAAAATTAATCACAATCGTGGCCTTGGCCATTGTCGCATTCTCGTGCGGAAACAAAAACACAGACAAATATGTCGTCAAAGGACAAATTCAAGACATTGAAGACGGAACCGAAATCTATCTCTACGACTTCAACAATTACAGAATGCGCAATGCAAAACCTATTGATACTGCAATAGTTAAAAACGGAACATTCACATTTACCGACACTATCAGCAATCCAATAATGGCATACGCAAGTACAGGCTTGGAGAAAGGCGGCCTGGAATTTATCCTTGAACCCGGCAACATCAATATTAACATTGAGGAAAACACCGTAACTGGCACTCCACTCAACGACCGTCTTACACAGTACTTCAATGAATGCGGCGTGACAGAGTACCAAAAAAAATCTGCCGAAATTATCAAAATGTACTACAGTATTGATAATGAAAATGTTAAAGATAGTCTATCAAATCGCTTTGAGGAAATCCATGAGAAATACATCATTAACTCCAATGAAGCCGCCGACAGACTTTTCAATGAAAACAAGAGCAACATTCTTGGCAAATACGCCGTTTCAGAACTTCTTGAAGCAGTGCCTACGGTAGAACAGCTCCTTTCAGTCCGCGACGCAGAAGGTTCTATTGTGAAAGATGATGAAAGACTTAACAGGGAAATCGAAAGACTTCAGGCTGCTGAAGCAACATCAGCTGGCAATCAATACATTGATTTTGAATGTATTAACTTCAGCACAAATGAATTAGGCAAGTTAAGCGATGTGATTGACGGCAAGCTCGCCATCGTTGACTTCTGGGCTTCATGGTGCAGTCCATGCAGAGAAGAAATTAAGGAAAACCTTATCAGAATTTACGAAAAGTATGCAAAACAAGGACTTGTGGTTGTAGGCGTTGACGTTTGGGACAATATTGACAAACACGCAGCTATGGTTGAGCAACTCGGCATCACATACCCGCAAGTTATTGATACAGCGAATATTGCATCAAAGATTTACGGTTTCAACGGCATTCCGGAAATTATGTTAGTCGGGAAAGACGGCATCATCATCAACCGTGGAATCCGTGGAGAAGAAATTGAAAACGCTGTCGTGAATGCGTTGAACAAATAAGAATGCACGAACTTCCAATAACGAAAAGCATTTTCAAGACTGTCATCGCCAAGGCTGAAAGTGTTGAAGCACAACACATCAGCCTTGTTGCGTTGCAGATTGGTGTCTTGCGCGATTACATTCCCGAAATAATGCAGAAATATTGGGATTACATCGCAAAAGGCAGCATCGCAGAAGGTGCGAAAATTGAAATCGAAGAAATCCCGGTCACGGTACAATGCAGTGATTGTCAGACGATTTACGATGTTGACATGAGCGATGTTGAGAATACAAGATGTCCGAATTGCGGATGCCAGCAAGGAAATGTCGTTACAGGAAGAGAAATGCGAATTGTCGGAATTGAGATTGATTAGAGATTAAAAATAAAATCATGTCAGAGTTAAAATATATTGATTTAAAGCAGTGCATTTTGGAGGACAACGACAACGTTGCCAACGAAATACGTTCATTATCAAAGGAAAAGAAATTCTTCGTCTGGAATATTATGTCATCGCCGGGAGCCGGAAAGACGACTTTCATTCTTTCAGTTATCAGACGTTTGATGGACAGATTCCGCATCGGTGTCATTGAAGGCGACATTGAATCGACTGTTGACGCGCAGAAAATGCAGGCATTGGGAGTCCCGACCGTCCAGCTCAGAACCGGCGGCGACTGTCATCTCGACGCAGCGATGATCAAGAAAGCTATGGAAAACCTTCCGCTTGATGAACTTGACATCGTAATCATCGAAAACATCGGGAATTTAGTTTGTCCGGCGGAGTTCGACCTCGGTGCAGATTTGCCATCGATGCTTTTAAGCGTCCCGGAAGGCGATGACAAAGCATTGAAATATCCTTTGATGTTCACCGTTTGCAAAGCGTTGATAATCACGAAGATTGATTGCTTGAGTATGTTCGATTTCGATTTCGAAGCATTACAAATAAACGTCAAAAAATTGAACGCCGACTTGAAGTTGTTCCCAGTTTCAGCCAAAAACGGCGCCGGAATGGAGCAGTTCTGCAAATTTTTAGAAGAAATTGTAAATGAAAAAATACAATTATTAATTTAACAATTCCCAATAAAATGCCACTAACTTTTCGCTTTCCTTCTCCCAGTTAAACTCGTCAACGACAGCCTTTCTACCGTTCTTGCCCATTGCAATTGCTTCTTCAGGATGGTTCTTCAGCCAAATGATAGCGTCTGCTATTTCATTAACATTTGATGGGTCAACGCAGATGCCGAAATGATATATCTCATTCATTTTCAATGCGTAAGGTGTATTTGAAATAATCACTGGAAGTTCCATCGACATATAATCGTAAACCTTGGTCGGGAAAGTGTCGATTTGGTTATATTGCCCGACATGAAGCAATGTCGAAGCTCCGATTGACGAGTTTTCCAAAACATTCAACATCCCCTTTTTATCAAGGAAACCTTTATATTCAACACATTGATATTCAAGCATTTGTTTTAATTCCTGCTCGTATGATTTCGGCATGAAATTTCCAGCGAGCTGCAATATTGCCTCGGCATTGAAGGAAGCTTTCATCAATTGTGTAATGCCACGTTCTTTTGTGATTCCGCCAATCATGGCGACAAGCGGATTATCAGAAAACTTGACTTCTGCTTTTCGGGTATAATCAGCAATATTTGGTAAATTCCTGACAAACAATGATTTACGACAGCGTTTTTCAAAATAGTCTTTGCCATTCAAGGTGCAGACCTGAATAACCCCGTCAATACGTTTGCAAACAAATTTCTCATATTTCATATAAAGATTCCCGATGAGTTTCATAAACAAAGCCGGAACCTTTATAACCTTGATTTTGTGTATGTTATCGTGCAACTGCCATCCATAAAATTCGTGACTGTCGAAAACCACGATTTTACCTTTCCTTTTCAATTTCAATCCGATTGAAAGAAGTTCCGGCTCATGCAGATGATAGATGTCAGCGTCAACTTGAAGAGCTGTCAGGTAACTCATTTTGTTACGTTTCCGAAGCAATTCAATGTTATTTTTAATCGGACAAAACTGCGTTATGCAATTAACTCCGTCTATGATTTTTGTCTCAAACTTATCACCAAAACCAACCAAAGTGACATCGAATCCATTGTCAACCAACGACTTACATTCCTTATGAAAAACGCGCATGTCATCCATTTTATGTTTGCTGATAAGATGGCACACCTTGATTTTTCTATTGAAACAATTGTCACTCATTTTTTGATTATTTGGTTAAATTATCAAGTATTTTTGAAAATTCCTTGGTCAGATTACGTCTTGAGAATTTTTCGACAACATCATTTTTATTCGTAACCAATTGATTTTCTTGATATTTAATAAACAAATCTTTAATAATTGATTTCATTTTTTCTTTGTCGTTGAAATCAACTGTGAAACCGCACGCAGTTTCGTTCAAAACTCTTGCAACATCGCCGTTTTCAGGAGCAACAGCCAAAATCGGGCGACCGGAAGCAATATATTCAAAAAGTTTGCCTGTCAAGATGCACTCTGCTTTCTTCGCTATCGGTATCAGCAAAAGAAGCAGATCCGATTTGCGTTGATATTCAAGCACTTGAGTATGTTGCATATATTCAACATTTTCAACTTTTGATTCAAGATTTTTTTCTGCCATATAGCTCTTGACTTTTCCGTCGATATGGCCGATGAGTTTGATTTTCAAATTGTTGGCAAATTCTGAATTTTCCCCGCAAAGTTCGTTGAGTGCATCCCATATCACAAACGACTCATTCGGAAGAAGAACGCCGGTGTAGGTTATCGTAAACTTTTCGTTTCTTTCAAAATTATTTTCAGAGCAAACGCACTCATTATCAAAGCCATTTGTCACAACGTGAACGTTTTTAGCACCGAGGTTTTCGAGGTCAGCGGCTTCATGCCACCCGACGGCGACAACTTTGTCAGCTTCGGTAAGCACCTGCTTTTCAAGTCTTTTATGTTTCCGCAGACTGCATTTTGACAATTTCAGCGAGTCAAAATAGAATATCTCCGTCCACGGGTCACGGAAATCGGCGACCCAAGGGATATTTAGTTTTTTATGTAACGCTTTGGCAATCAAGTGCATTGAATGCGGCGGACCAGTTGAAATTATTGCGTCAACAGGATTTTCCTTAAGATATTTCGACAAAAACCTGACCGACGGTTTTATCCACCAGCAGCGGGCATCGGGAATAAAGAAATTGCCTCTGATCCAAACGCTCAGGTTCTCTTTCCAAGTGGATTTCTGCTTTCCTTCGTTGATGAAACCTGCTTTTACCTTTTCTTCTTTTTTAATTCCAAGAAGCTTTTTGTAAAAGGTATAAGGTTCAACTATCGGTCTTCTGACAATCTCCGCTTCAGGTGCGACATCCTTTTCCAAAGACGGGTCTTCAACAGGATATTCGGCATCTTCGGCAGTGTAAATCACTGGTTGCCAACCGTTTTCGGGCAGATACTTCGACATTTTCAGCCAACGCTGAACGCCGGAACCACCAGATGGCGGCCAGTAATATGTGATTATCAAAACACGTCTCATCACCACGGATTTCACGAATTTTGTTCCTTTTTCTTTTTGTATGTCATATAGACAGCAATGAACAACCCTGCAACAAGGATGAACGAAGTAAGCAACTGAATTGCATTCCCGACCTTCCAAATCCTTGGTTCATAACGCATTACGATTTCATGTTGACCTGCCGGAATGATTGCCGAGCGCAAGATGTAATCAGAGCGGAACAACGGACTTTCTACTCCATCAATCCACATAATCCAGCCTTTTTTGGTCCAGATTTCGGAGAAGACAACGAGTTCGTCTTTTGAGGAATCGAAGTTGTACGTCAACTGATTCGGTTCATAATCAACGAGTTTTATCGTTCCTTCAGCCGGAGTCGCAGTGAAATCGCCGATGACATCTTTAAATTCCTCATTGACAATCGCAACATTTTTCACATCCGTCGTTGCAATAGCATCTATTTCATCATTGGGTGTCGCAACCCATTGAATATCAGAAACAATCCATGCATTTCCGAAAGCCTCGCGATTCGGATAGACAGTATTTTTGTCATCTTTAGGATAGATGATATATTTCGTGTTCAACATGTCAAGCACTTTGAAATAATTCGCATCCGTCTTACCAGAAAGGTAATGATCGATAATATCCTGATAACGACGCAGTTTTGCACCGTGGTATCCGCCGACAGATTTATGGAAATACGAAGTTCCGGCATCGTTGAAAGTACTCGTCGCAAGATTGATCACACGATAATCAAGCGAGTTGTCGTTCATAATTGCCTTATCTATATCACTGATTACGAATGGCTTATCAAATTTACGCTTGTCAATGAAATTGTCATTGTTCAGATAACGTCTGTCAATTGTGAACATATCAGCCACAACCAAAACCGCCAATGACGCAAACATGACGTTTGATTTCATTTTTCCCTTGATATTCAATAAGATAACAGCGGCAGCGACAATGATGAAAAGCAGGCTTCTCATTGCATCTTTCTTGAATATCTCGACTCGGACATTTTCCAATTGGGTGGCGAAAGTCTGGTACATCGCACCATCTTTTCCTGACATAAGTTGTTGAAACTGAACTGATTCACCTTTACTTAAGAAGTTGAAGAACGTCTGCGGCATAATATAAAACACCAAACAGAAACCGCCGGTCAAGCCCAACGAGATCCAGAAATATTTCATATTATTTTTCAACACTTCATGATTCTTGAAAATTTCCGCCAAGGCGAGGAACGCCAGCAACGGCATACATACTTCAGCGATCACCAACGTCATTGAGACTGCGCGGAATTTGTTATAGCCGGGTACGAAATCGAGGAAGAAATCGGTGAATCCCATGAAATTCTTGCCCCAGCTGAGCAATATTGAGAGAAGTGTTGCTGCAAGAAGTGCCCATTTGTATTTTCCTTTCACGATGAAAAGTCCTAGTATGAACAGGAAACAGACTATTGCTCCGACATAGACGGGACCGCTTGTGCCGGGTTGGTCGCCCCAGTAAGCATTCTGTTGCGCTATCGTTGAACGGAAGCGGGAATCGGCGACGTCAAGAGCGGTGTTTCTGTTTCCGATATAACCCGACGCACCGCCTTTGACATTAGGAATCATCAGACTCCACGTCTCCCCTATTCCGTAACTCCATTGAGTGATATAATCGCGGTCGAGGCCTTTTGTCTGATTTTCAACGTTTTTCGTCAAAACCGGTTTGCCGCGCATCGTTTCCTTTCCAAATTCATAATTTGCGTAAAGCGTTGTGGTACAAGTCATTATGGCAAGAATCGCAACACCTGCCAAGATTCCGCTCGCCTTGAAAAATTCGAGATATTTCTTTTCTTTTACTACTGAAACAAATTCCGCAATCACGATGCAAAGCACGGTCAGCAACAGATAATATGTTATCTGAAGGTGTCCGGCACGTACTTCGAGTGCCAACGCTATAGCGGTGAGGACTGCGCCCCAGAAATATTTTCCTTTGTAAGTCAACAAGATACCAGCGATTACGGGAGCCATGTAAGCCATCGCCATCGCCTTTGAGTTATGTCCGGCACCTATTATTATAAACATGTATGACGTAAATCCATACGCCAACGCACCGATGAAACTCACCCATATCTTGCAATCCATCACGAGAAGCAGAATGAAAAATCCCAACATGCTGATGAACACGGCTCCGACAGGATGCGGGAAACCTGCGTTCAGCAACCGGTGGATATATGTCATCAGGTTGCTGTTCTGCGGGACGCTGATGTTCCAAGCCGGCATTCCGCCGAACATCGAATTTGTCCAAAGACTTTGTTCTCCGGTTTGTGCCTTAAAATCAACGATTTCCTTCGACATCCCCTTATACATTTCGATGTCGTGTTGTTTGATACGTTTTCCTTGGATTATCGGAGAAAAATAAATCAACGTAATCAACGCAAAGGCAACGATGCAAAGTACGATGCCGAGAGATTTCTTGTTTTCCGTGAAGAACCTGTTCATTTTAATAAATCACCTTTTTGCAATACTTATTTTCTTGAGTATCAATAATTAACAGATAAAACTTATTACCCTTTCCAACATTTTCAATCAATTCGCCAAGTGAGATTTTGTTCTCCCCTGCCTGAAGTTTCACGTAATCTTTTTTGAAAATCTCATTTCCGTCAAGGGAAACCAAACGCAGAGTCGCATCTTGTGGCTTTTCAGAGTTGAGATAACAAACACTATTGGCGTTCAACGGATTAGGAGCAATCTCCATTTCGAAGACATCGGAATTAATCTCATTCAGACCGATATTATTCCATTCATAGCAGCCCATGTCGATTCTGTTATTGAAGATACGCACCTGCCCGTTCAGGTCAAATTCAGGAATAAACATTCCCTCAACGTTTTCAAGGCCTTTGTCGATGCAGGGGCTTTCACTTGAAAGTCTAAAGTTATATGCTTCAGTATCAACAAATAACGGATCTTCATTTATCATGTCGATGTAAAATTCTTCAGTATAAAGATCCGGATTATGAAAAATCGAGTCGAGACCGTATTGAATATTTCCATTTTGGAACACCGGCCAGTTACCATCGCCCCAGAGCCAGACCTGCGAGCCATAATAATATTCGTATTCACTGCCTGTAAGATCATAATAAACAGCATGATTTCCATAAATGATTGAATTACTGATAATTGGGTCTGACTCAAAAGATATTTGCATACCTGCACCGCCGCCGCCGCCGCAAATATTGTTGACCAACGTGAAATTATTGAGTTCCGGACTTGCTGTCGCCATCGCCATACCGCCACCGTAATGCACCACTTCGTTATTGTAAGCCAACACGTTAGACATTTTCACGTCAAGATGTTTGCTTCGTTGGAGACCGAGTCCGCCGCCGTTTGTCGCATAATTGTTATAGAAAATCGCATTATTTAGGACCACGTTACAGCTGTCGAAACTGCAGCCGCCGCCGTAGCCGGAAGGAATGTAATTGTCGTGTGAGACCATGTTTTCTATTTCCACGTCGCAGTTGATGAAATAAAAGCCGCCGCCGTATGTGTAACTGCCTTCGTAGCCATAGCCTTCGTTGTTATATGCTTCACAATCAATCACTTTGATTGACGAATGCTCAGCGCAGATGCCGCCGCCCCTGAAATGGAAAATGTTGTCGTGAAACACGCAGTTGCTGACTTCGGCATCATTGACATTGAAGAATCGCAAGGCCGCGCCGCTTCCACCAATCGGGGTCTTTCCGTATGAAAAATCACAATATTTTAAGACGACATCATTGCATTTTCTGAATTCAATACCGCCCCAGCCGCCTTTAATCGTTTCATAATCAGCGAATCCGGTCGTGTCGGCAACAGAAAATGTTATCCTGTTGTCTTCAGTTCCTTCCGCTTTGAAAGCACCTGACACGTTGATAGTGAAATTCTTCGCCGAGACAACCGTCGTTCCTGGCTCAACTGTCAGATTATCACTGACATAAACATCGCCAATAAGCATAATCGTACCATTCCATGTGCCATTTTGTTCGCCAATCACTTCCGTAACTTGGGCGTTAGCATTATTAACCAACAAGGCAAAAAACGCTGCAATAAAAAAGTAAAGATTCTTTCGCATATTTTTAATATTTTAATCGCCAAAATTACATAATTTTAGCTTACGGGAGTTCGTTTTTTTTTACTATTTTTGCAGCATGAAAAAAATTTTAGATTACATAGTTTTAATATTTATCGCATTGATTATCAATGGATGCGCCAATGCCGTTTCTCCAACCGGCGGTCCCAAAGACGAAATTCCGCCTGTGGTTTTAGGCACATCTCCAGATAATTTTTCAAAAAATTTTTCGGACAAAACCATCAACGTCACCTTTGACGAGTTCGTCACGCTCGACAATGCCAACAAAAACATATTGATTTCGCCACCGCAAAAAAAGTCGCCGACATACCGTCTGAACGGGAAAACTCTTCAAATCAGGTTTGAGGAAGATTTGAAACCAGAAACGACATATTCCATCAATTTCGGAAATGCGATAAAAGACCTGCACGAAGGTAACATATTGAAAGACTACGTGTTTGTGTTTTCGACAGGAGAAAACCTTGATACTCTCTCGCTTGCCGGAAAAGCGGTTTCGGCACAGACTTTAAAACCGGCGGAGGACTTCTTCGTCTTCCTTTATTCCGATGATAACGATACCATCAAACTCGATTCGCTGCCTTATTGCGTCGTCCCGAATTACATTACAAAGACAAACAAAAAAGGCGAGTTTGCGTTTTCAGGTCTCGCCGACAAGGAATACCTCCTTTTCGCAATCAAAGATGTCAATTCAAACATGCTTTTCGACCTTCCAAATGAAGAAATCGGTTACTATCCAGAAATGGTGAAACCTCAATATATTCCTGTAAATCAATTTGTTATTGACACAGCAATAAAAGACTCCGTTGTAATGAAACCTGCTCCTTTCGACACAACGAAATATAATCTCAACACTTTTGTCGAAGAAGATTCCATTCAGAAACTTCTTAAAAAAGAGACTTTTGATGACGGAGTGCTTCGCTTTGCTTTCCGCTATCCCGCTGATAATGTGAGCATTGAGCCAAAAGACGAGCTTCCCGACAGCATCAAGATCTTGAAAGTTTTTTCTGCAAAAAAAGACACGGTTTCATGGTTTGTGACGCCAGAAATCGACAGTCTCTGGATTTGCATCAATTATGATACAATAATAAAGGACACGACACATTACAGCCTTAAAATGCGGAAGGCCGTGAAACCGAACAAACGCAAGAAAGACGAAGAAGAAGTTGTCGTAAAACGGCTGAACATCAAAAACAACGCTGCGGGCAACAAACTGAAGCCGGAGCAGCAGCTGATTCTTTCATTCAACGACCCGATTGTTGACGTTGCGATGCGCGACACAATGTGGTTTATCACCACTAAAGATACGATTTACAATGACTTACATTTTACAAAAATTGATGAATACGGTTTTCAATATAAAGTTGAAAAGAGTTTCAAACCCGAAGAAAAGTACCAGATTATCATTCCTGATTCGGTGTTTTTCGGTTTCCGCGGCTTGACCAACGACACTTTGAAACTCGGCTTTTCAGTCCCGGAACTCGCACAATACGGCAACATTTATCTTACCGTCGAAGTGCCTGAAAACGTTCCGCAAATTATTGTGGATTTGCTCGATACAAAAGATAAAATTATTGACAAACAGATAATTACAGAGACACAAGAGGTCGCTTTTGAATATCTTGAAGCCGGAAAATATAAATTACGGGCCACTTACGACATGGATGCCAACGGCGAATGGAGTCCAGGCAGTTTCCGACGTAAAATCCAGCCGGAAAAGATTGTATTTTACAAAACCGAACTTGATGTAAAAGCCAACTGGGACATCGATTTGGATGAACCTTGGGAGCTTTAATTTGTTAAAAGTTAAAATATTAAATGTAAAATTTGAAGAGATGAAAATTTCAGGTCAGATTATTGATGTTGTCGGGAGAAAGATGTTTCCCGGAACAGTGACGGTGGAAAACGGCAAGATTACCGACATCATTGAGGAACCGAACAACAGCACGAACATAATTATGCCGGGCATGGTTGACGCACACATTCACATCGAAAGTTCAATGCTTGTGCCGTCGGAATTTGCAAGAATGGCTGTCGTTCACGGCAGCGTCGGTGCGGTATGTGACCCGCATGAAATAGCCAACGTATTGGGCATCAACGGAATACGTTTTATGATTGACAACGGAAAATCCGTTCCTTTCAAATTTTATTTCGGCGCGCCGAGCTGCGTTCCGGCAACGACTTTCGAGACATCGGGTGCTATCATCGACCACGACGACATCGAAACCTTGATGGCGATGGACGACATCCATTTCCTTGGCGAGATGATGAATTACCCTGGCGTCATTTTCAATGACGAAGAAGTTCACCTGAAACTCGAAGCCGCAAAACGTCACAACAAACCCATCGACGGACACGCACCGGGCGTGACTGGAGACGATGCGAAAAAATATGTCGGAGCCGGAATAAGCACCGACCACGAATGCTTCACTTTGGAGGAGGCACTTGAAAAAGTGAAACTCGGCATGAAAATCCTGATCCGTGAAGGCAGCGCGGCCAAAAACTTCGACGCCCTCGTGCCGCTTTTCAAAACCTGCCCCGACAAAGTCATGTTCTGCTCCGATGACCGTCATCCAGATGACCTCATAAAATGTCATATTAACGATTCCGTAAGACGCGCAATCAATATCTTTGTTTTACGACAAATTCGATGTTATCAGAGCCGCAACCGTGGCACCCGTTGAACATTATAAGATGGACATCGGTCTTCTGCAAAAAAACGACCCCGCCGACTTTATCGTCATTGATAACTTCGAGAATTTCAATGTCTTACAGACTTACATCAACGGCGAACTCGTGGCTGAAAACGGAGAAAGCAAACTTGCTCATCTTGCGACGACTCCAATCAACAACTTCGATGCCGAACCTGTCACCGCAGCTGATTTTTACGTTGAAGAAAACGGAAAGAAAGTCAATGCGATAGAAATCATTCCCGGACAATTGGTGACAAACAAAGTCGTTGTTGACCGCCACGATTCTGATGTCTTGAAAATCGCCGTCATCAACAGATACCAAAAGTCAAAGCCAGCTGTCGGCTATGTCAAGAATTTCGGTCTGAAAAGAGGAGCGTTGGCGTCAAGCATTGCCCACGACAGTCACAATATTGTTGTTGTCGGATGCAGCGATGAAGAGATGGCAGCCGCTGTAAATCAAATCGTTACATGCAAAGGCGGCATCACCGCATATTCAAAGGAAATCTGCGTCACCATGCCGATGCCTGTCGCCGGCCTGATGAACAACGGCGATGGTTACATGGTAGCAGAGGCATACAAAGATGTCGATAAGTTTGCAAAAAACCTCGGCACGACGCTTAACGCTCCGTTTATGACAATGGGATTCATGGCGTTGTTGGTCATCCCATCGTTGAAACTCAGCGACAAAGGACTATTTGACGGCGACAAGTTCCAGTTTGAGAATCTGATGGCGGAGTAAAAATTTAGCAAGACAAAACAAAAAATCCATATTTTAGCAAACTAAATATTTTGAATATTATGACTCCATTATACCCAGTTATCAAACTTCACAAAGGCAAAGACGATGCAGTGAAACGTTTTCATCCTTGGATTTTTTCGGGAGCAATCGAATCAGGTCCTGAAGGCATTCAAGCAGGTGATATTGTGACAGTTACAGATAATAACGACGAGATTATCGGCACCGGTTTCTGCGAGGCAGGCAACATCGCCGTGAAACTTCTCTCATTCGAAAACATAAAAATCGGCGCGATGTTCTGGCAGCAACGCCTCAACGCCGCTTTTGAGACTCGTAAAGCTCTCGGATTTGTTGATAATCAACATACTAACTGCTACCGCCTCGTCCATTCCGAAGGCGACGGACTTCCGGGGCTTATCATCGACATCTACGGAAAAACCGCTGTCATTCAGGCGCAGACAGAAGGTATGGCATTGAACATCAAGGCGATAGCTCTCGCACTTGAGGCAATCCCAGATTTGAAACTTGAAGCGATTTACAACAAGAGTTCCGAAGCAATGCAGCGCATGGGAAAAGATGCCGTTGATGACGGTTATCTCCTTGGCGGAAAATGTGAGGATTTCGTTCTCGAAAACGATTCTAAGTTCTTGGTTGACTGGGAAGAAGGTCAGAAAACGGGCTTTTTCCTCGACCAACGTTTCAACCGCGATTTAGTTGGAAAACTTGCGAAAGACCGCACTGTCTTGAATACTTTCTGCTACACGGGCGGCTTCTCGGTGACAGCATTGAAAGGCGGCGCAAAACAAGTCGTCTCCGTTGATAGCTCGAAGAAGGCTTTGACAATTTGCGAAAAGAATATCGAATTGAACGGATTTTCAAAAGATACTAACCCAATCATCGATGAAGATGCCAAGCTTTATCTTCAGAATATGCCTGAAAATCAATTTGATATGATAATCCTTGACCCACCGGCTTTTGTAAAAAATCACAAGTCACTGCACCGCGGACTTCTTGGTTATAAATTCATCAACAAAGAAGCAATCAAGAAAATCAAAGAAGGCGGGCTTCTGTTCACGTTCAGCTGCTCGCAAGCTGTTGACAGAGCACAATTCCAAAGCATCGTGATGGCAGCGGCTATCGAAACCGGCAGGAAAGTCAGAATTTTGCATCAGCTTTCGCAACCGGAAGACCATCCGATTAACATTTATCATCCGGAAGGCGCATACCTCAAAGGGCTGGTCCTTCAGATAGGATGAAAAAGTATGTGACACACAGATTAAATGCGCATTTATTACAAAAATAGGACGACAATTTGCCGTTCTATTTTGTTTATCTGCGTTATCAGATACTATTTGCAGGAAAGTTTTTCAATTGTTTTCGTTGTGGAAAATCCTTCCACAAGGTCGATTGTCTCGACGCGTCCGCCTTTTGCCATCACGATGTCGTAGCCGACGATGTCTTCAGGTTTGTAGTCGCTGCCTTTCACGAGGACATCGGGCTGCACCTTATTAATTAATTGGTAAGGCGTGTCTTCATCGAAAAGCGTCACCGCACTAACAAAACCGAGGGCGGCGAGCACGAAGGCGCGGGCGTTCTCATCGTTGACGGGACGTGACGGGCCTTTGAGACGGCGCACGGAAGCGTCGGTGTTCAAACCTATTATCAGGACATCACCTTTCGCAGCGGCTTTTGAAAGATATTCAACGTGACCGCGATGTAAAATATCGAAACAGCCGTTGGAAAACACGATTTTCTTTCCGCTTCGGCGACATTCTTCAAGCCAATTTTCAAGATTCTTTCCGTCAAGTATTTTGCTTTTAATATTTTCAAAGTAGTTCATAATCAAATTTTTATAATTTATTTTTTAACACAAGTTGCACAAGTTTATATCACGAGTTGCACAAGTTTTTCAATTTAAAGTCTATTTTTAAACACAAGTTGCACGAGTTTATTTCACAAGTTGCACAAGTTTTTAATTTGAAGGTTTTCTTTTGTCAAAAAACATCATTACGATGTAAGCGATTATTCCGGTGATGATGTAGAAAATCATCTGTGAGCCGTGGTTTAAGGCTGCAAAGGAGCCGGCGGTCTGCTCGGAGATCCCGTAAAAGCCGCTCAACAGCGTGATACAGATGAAATGATAAGTGCCGATGCCGCCCGGAACCGGTGCCACCACGCCTAAAGTCGCAATGCCGAGAAGCGTGACAGCCTCGACAAAACCGAGCTGCGATGTCTCACTCAACATGTAAAACGGCAGCCATGTCATGACGACATAAAATCCCCAAACCCCTAACGTGTAAAGGATAAAACGCCATTTTCTTTTCATCGTGACGACACTCTTGACACCATCGACGAAGCCGTGCCAAATTTTGGCGAGTTTACTGCTTTTCTTGCAAAGTCTGATGATGACGATTACGAAAACGACGACTGCCGCCACTGCAACCACACCGAGCATGACATTGCCTTTCACCTTATTAATTAATGGTATCATCCATGAAGTGATCAAAGTTCCGAGCAGCTGCCATTGGAATACGATGACCAAGAACGCGAGCAGGAAAAGCACGCACAGGTCGATGATACGTTCGGAGACGACGGAGCCGAGATTTTTGTCGAACGGGATGTTTTCCTTGCGTTTGAGGACGGAGCATCGCACCACTTCGCCGAGGCGCGGGAAGATGCAGTTCGCGAAATACGCAATCAAGACGGCGCCGTAGGTTGAAGACGCTCGCGTCTTGTAGCCCATCGCCTCAATCTGGATGTTCCATCTCAACGCCCTGAAAAACAACGAAGCCGCAAGACAAACCAGACTCAACAAAAGCCACGAGATTTTAGCGGTTTTCACGTCATTCCAAAGCCCGTGCAGGTTCACATTGCGGAAGCTGAACCACAGCAATGCGAGTCCGAGAGCGAGAAACGCTATGTAAGACAACGACTTAGAGACTTTTTTATTCATAATTCCAAAAACTTTGCAAATTTACATAATTAGAAAATATAAATTACAACAGATTGAAAAAATTAGTATCTTTGCAGCCGAAAAGTTGCCCCGGTAGTTCAACGGATAGAATGGAAGTTTCCTAAACTTTAGATTTGGGTTCGATTCCCAGCTGGGGTACAAAAAAAGCACCTCTTCCGAGGTGCTTTTCTGTTTTCCGCATAATGCGGCGTTTATTAGAATTTATAACGTGCGCTCAATGAGATTGACCATGTTGAAACTGTGTTTGCATAGTCGTTCCATTCTGGTTTCGTGAACTTGTAAATCTGGTTTTCAGCATCGTAGTTGAGAACGACGTTTGTGTTCAAAACCTGGTAGTTGCTCCATTCGTTGTTGAGGAGGTTAGCAATGTTCTTGACATCGCATGCGATTTCGAATGTGTTCTTCTTTGTGCCGTTGTTGACATAGAAGTTGAATTCCTGTGAAACATGGAAGTTGATTCTGTTGAGCCAAGGAACGATGATGGCGTTTCTCTCCTCATATTCGCCGCGGTGTGAGCTGAGGTATTTGTCGTCTTCGATGAATTTGACATATTCAGCTTTGTTGGCTTCATCAACGAAGTTCATTTGTGTGAGGTCTTCCGCTGTCGGGATGTAGAGGAGCTGGTTGGCCGACGTGCCGCTGATGTTGTTCATGACGTATGAAATTCTGCTGTATGAATAACCACCGAAGTAACCGATGTTGTAGCCTTCGTATGTGAGGCCGAGGTTGGTTGCAGTGTATCTGCCTTCGTTGATTCTGTAGCCGGCGTTGAAGAGAACGCGGTTAGGAGCGACGTAGTTTGAATAGCCGAGTTCCGGGGTGTTGCTGCCGTTTACGTTGAATGTGTTGACGAATTCTGAAATCTGGTCGCCTGTACCATCGCTGAGTGACTTGCCTCTTGCGTGTGTGTAAGCTGCCATGAGGTTGAGACCGAACTTGAATTCCTTGTTCAACTGTGCTGTGATTGAGTAATAGTCACCATGCTTGTCAATGTTCTGGAGGTAGTAGCCGCCCATTGTTGCATTTTCCTTATTCTTGATGCCTTCGCTCACCCAAACTTCGCGTTCCTGATGTTCGCCAGCGAGGAGGATGCCCTGTTCAGCTTTCTTGATGCCGAGCTGTGTTGCATAAACCTCATTGTAGTTGTAGCTGTAGATACCTTCGAGGGTTCCCTTGATGCCGAACGGGAGGTTGCCGTCAACTGCGAGTGATGACTTCCATGCTGATGGCATGATGAGGTCTTTTGAAATGATTGTAGCCGCTGTCGGAGCTGCGAGGTCTTTCTGCTGGAATGTGCCGCCGTAGATTTCCTGAAGCTGGTCGGCGACGCTCTGATGGAAGTGGATTGTTTCGAGACCTGTCTTTGCGTTTGCAATGTACTGGTTCTGAAGGACGTTGGCATTACCCATTGCGGAAACCATCCACACGAACGGGATACGGCCCGTGAAGATACCTGTACCGCCGCGGAGGATGAGATTGCGGTTCTTGAGGATGTCCCAGTTGAAACCGAGTCTTGGTGAGAAGTTCACTCTGTTGTCCGGAAGGTCTTCAGTGCTGAGGCCTGCGAATGACGAATTCGGATTTGCTGCCGCCACGTCTGCGAAGTCCTTGTTCAAGTTGTTGTTAGGATTTGACAGGAATGGCATTTCGATACGGAGGCCGGCTGTGAGTTTGAAGAAGTCGCTAATGTGAAGCTCGTCCTGGAAATATGCTGAAGCCTGGCTGTAGTCGAATGAAGGATACTCCTGTGAAAGAGCGTTGTTGTTAGGATGTGTGAGCATGTAAAGGACAGGTTTCGCACCTCCAAGGCCGCCGTTGACATCATCGACAAATGACTCCCATGAATCATAGATGTACCAACCTGCGCCGCCCTGCATGAAACCGTTCTTTGTTCTGTTCCACTCGAACTGCAAACCTGCCGTGAAGTTGTTGATGCCTTTGCCCCATGTCATTTCATCAGTTCCGATGATTGTCTGAACGTCACGTAAGTTGCCGTGTGTGAACGGGTCCGGGCCGAATGTTGTCAACATGGCTGTTCTGCCTTCGTCGCAACCTTCTGTGCTCAAAATATCAACTGTCGGGAAGAGGTCGCCGACGAATGAACGTGGCTCGTCCTGATGTGACCATGTGAAACGGAACATGTTGTTTGCTCTGCCTCCTGCGATACGAGAGTTCAATTCAGCTGCCAATGAGAGGAAGTTCTGCTCCTGGAAGTAGCGCGAGCTCTCGAACGGAAGCGCGTATGATGACTGACGGCCTTCGCTGTATCTGTTGAATGAGTAGTCAACACCACCGACACTGAATGAAGTGTTTGTCGAACCGAGCGGGCTCATTGATGATGACGGGTTGTTCGACTGTGACACGTGTGTCTTGTTGAAACGGATCATGAAGGTGTTGTTCTTGTTGATGTTCCAGTCCAGACGTGCGATGATCTTGTAGTCCGGAGTTGAAAGTGAGTATCCCTCATAACGGCCCGGGTCATAACCGAACTTGTTGGCGAGGAAATTCTTGATTTCTGTCATCTGTCCGACTGTAGGACGATTTTGTGCGACATCGTCACCGAATGCCTGTGAAGCATCTGTGCGTGCGACGTTTGCTGAACCCGGAAGTTCGTCCTTTGTATATTCGCCGTTGATGAAGAAGAACAACTTGTTCTTGATGATAGGGCCACCGACGCTGGCGCCGATTGTGTTGTTCAACGAGTATGTGTTAGGAAGATCCTGACCATTCACCTTGTAACCTTTGAAGTCGTTGTTGTAGTAATAGTCATAGACTGTTGCATGCCACTCGTTGGTACCGCCTTTTGTGATGGCGTTGATGGCGCCGCCCGTGAAGCCGCTCTGACGGACATCGAAAGGAGTGATGTTGATTGTCATGGCTTCGAGAGCGTCGAGTGAAATCGGGCTGCCGTTGGACGGGAGGTTCTGGCCGATACCGAATGCGTTGTTGAATGCAGCACCGTCAACGGTGACGTATGACTGACGGTAGTTGCCGCCGCCGATTGCAAGACCACTTGTGTTGCTTGCTGCCTGCGGTGTGAGTGAAAGGACATCGTTCAAGCTCCTTGTGACTGTAGGAAGAAGAGCGATTTCATCTGAAGAAATGGCTGTCGTTGCACCGGCGCGCTCGCTGCTCATGCCGTTGCTGATCGCCTCGGCTGTGATGACGACCGCATCAAGGCTGATTGACTCTTCCTTCATGCTGAAGCTGATGTACTTGGTTTCGCCAAGTGCTGCGTAAACACCTTCAACATTCAACGGCTGATAGCCAACCATACGAACTTGAATCGTGTAAGGACCGCCGGCACGGACGTTTGACAAACGGTAGTTACCGTTTTCGTCAGCAACTGTTGAATACTCAATACCTGCTGCGGTGTGGGTTGCGACAATAGTGGAGAATGCGAGCGGCTCATTGCCTGACCCCGTAACTTTACCACTGATGTTTGATGATGTCACCTGAGCCCAAAGGCTTACGGACGTGACCATCGCTACGAATAAAAAGAGTAACTTTTTCATCATAGAACTGTGAATTTAATTAATAAAGAATTGTGATTTAATAATGAATTGAATCTGTTTTGTATATCCATTTTTTCTCGTTTTCATGCATATTAATCGGCACAAAAATAGCAATTTTTCTTTTTCGCAAACAATTTTTAACAAATTAATTTTACTTTTGAAAAACATTGATTATTACGCAAATAAAACATTTTTTAGTTCGTTTCCTTATTTTTTGTATTTTTGCGCAATCAAAATCCACGTTTACGGAAGGTGTTTTCTCACGTTTTTATGGCATGAAAGACATCTGAGGCAATAATGCATTTTGAAAAACGTTTAACGAGTCTTAACAGCAATTCAATATGAAGAAAAATTTTACACTTCTTGTGATATTATTGGCATTCAACACTTTAATGTCCGCACAACAAATCGGCGGCTGGACGACACATACTCCGGGAATGCAAGTTGACAATGTTGATGTAATGCATGAGAAAATCTTTGCGGCGACACCATACGACATCTTTTATCTAAACACTAACGACAACAGTATCAACAGGTTGACAAAAGTGAACGGTCTGTCCGACTACGGTATTGATGTCATGAGATACAGCCGGGGCGCAGATGTGATCTTCATTGGATACAGCAACGCCAACATCGACATCATCGACAGAGACGAAAACATCTTCAACATCGTTGACATCAAAGACAAGAACATCATCGGAAACAAAGTAATAAACAATGTGTTTTTCAATGATAAAATCGCGTATGCCTGCTGCGGCTTCGGCATAGTCGCCATTGACTTGGAAAGGATGGAGGTGAAAGACACATACATCATCGGTGAGAATGGCACTTATTTGAATGTCAACAATTTAGCCATTTACAAAAACAAGTTTTACGCAGCTACAAGCGATGGTGTCTATTATGCGGATGTTGACAATCCGAACCTCGCCGACTTCCAGCAATGGACTCTTGACGAGTCTCTGCCATATCCTTACGTCGAATATGACAACGTCGTGGTTTTCTCCGACAAGCTCGTTGCAAATGCAAAAACGACCGATTTCTATGACGAGACGTTCATCTCAAACGGGAAAAAATGGATTACATATCTTCCTAATGAGAAATATTTCCACAGCGAGATCCGCGCATTTGACGACAGGATCGTCTTTGTCAACGACACCGTGAAAAGTTACGCCGGGGATCTTTACCAGACCCAGGCATGCGTCAAGTCGTTCAATTCCGACGGACAATGCGTCAGCTACATCGGGAACGCCATCGCCAACTCCGCCGTTTACGACAAGACAAGAAGCTGCTACTGGATTGGGACGAAAGTCAATTGCCTGAGAAAACATAACAACGACGGCACAAGCGAAGACTTCACCGTGAACGGGCCGTATTCAAATTATATGTTTGAAATCAAGGCGCAGGGCAAGGACGTCTGGATCGCTTCCGGCGGCTACACCTCGACATGGGCGAACACATGGAATAAGGACGGCATCTTCCATTACAACAACGACTGGTGGTCGTTCGTAAACAACTGGGACGACCCTATTTTCAACGACTACGTTGACATTTCCTGCATCGCGATTGCGCCCGACGACAGCAAGAAAATATACGCAGGCTCATACGCCCGCGGAGTGTTGGCAATCGAAAACAAAAAAGTCACCGCAAACTACGACGATCAGAACAGCAGCCTCGGCAAGCGTCTCGGCACCAATTACGTTTGCGTCACCGGAATGGACTTCGACAGCAAAGGGACGCTATGGCTCGCCAACAGCGGCGCCGACAAACTCGTCTCATCCATGACATCAAACGGCGTTTGGGAGGCGCACAACATCGGAAACGGCGGCGACGACATCAGCCACCTGATGGTTGACGGCAACAACAACGTCTGGGTCCTCCACCGTGACGGACACGCTACAATATACAACGGAAAAACCTCAAAGTCAGTGAGTAACAACACCGGTCACGGCGGGCTTCCGGGCAGCATCAACTGCTTCGCCACCGACAGAAACGGAACCGTATGGGTGGGCACCAACGACGGCGTCGGACTGTTTTACAACACAAGAAAGATTTTCGACAACAGCACCTACGACTGCTCGAGAATCCTCGTCCCACGCAACGACGGCAGCGGACAGGCCGACTACCTCCTCTCCGGACAGTCGGTATATTGCATCGCAGCTGACGGAGCCAATAATATATGGTTCGGCACAAGCAACGGCGTCTTCCACACTTCAAACAACGGACTCACCGAATATCATCATTTCACAACAGAAAACAGCCCTTTGCTCTCAAACACCATCAAACAGATTGCCATTGACGGCGAAGGCAATGTGTATTTCGTGACCGACAAAGGCCTCGTTTCTTACAAAGGCAGCGCGACTACCGGCGGCACCACCAACAAAGACGTCATCGCATATCCGAACCCGGTCCGTCCGGAATATACCGGAGTCGTCGGCATCAAAGGACTTGTCACCGACGCCCTCGTGAAAATCACCACAGCCAGCGGCGCCTTCGTAACACATCTCAAAGCCGAAGGCGGACAGGCCACCTGGGACTGCACCGACATCAAAGGCAGGAAAGTCGAACCCGGCGTTTATTTCATCTTCGCCAGCGACACCACAGGAAAAGAGACCTGCGTCACAAAAATCCAGATTATGAGATAACATTGACGCTCAAGACAATACACGGGCAATAGTAATAAATTCAATTCGTTATGGCGACAGCAGCCTCATCGTCAAGCTTCTGACAGAGACAAACGGGCTTCAGTCGTTCCTCGTGAAAGGCGCTTTCAGCAAGACCTCCAAAATCAGAGCGGCGTTGTTTCAACCGCTGACGATACTCGACATAGTACGCACCCGCTCACGCAGCGACCTCGGTTTCATCAGAGAAGCCACGGTGTGCCATGCGTTCCAAAGCATTCCGTTTGAGATGAACAAGAACGCCATCGTTATGTTCATCAGCGAGTTGCTTTCAAAATCAATACAAGACTCCGAACCGGACGCCGAGCTTTTCGGATTCGTCCACGATTCGTTGCTTTATCTCGATGAACTCACGGAGAAATATGCCGATTTCCCGTTGAAATTCGCCGTCGAACTGAGCCGTCAGCTCGGTTTCGCCCCCAACACAAACGGATTCAGAAACGGATACGTTTTCAACCTCGAAGACGGATGCTTCCATCATGACAGAACCGGTCTGCTATATTATATTGACAGTCAACTGTCTGAAAAATTCCACAGCCTTTGCGACTCCGGTTTTTTCGACAACAAAAGCCTTGACATCAGAAACAATGAACGACGTGAACTTCTGGAATATGTGATGACGTATTACAAGTTACACGTCGCCGGTTTCAACGAAATGAAATCGTGTGAAATATTGAGGATGGTGCTGTCTTCAATCTGAAACAGCCTCAATCATTGACTTTGAAATCTTCATCGGCAGTGAATTTCCGACAATCTCAATGTCAACGACAACATAATGGTTGCCGAGTATCTCCGTCAGATGACCCTGAAGCCCTTTCATTGAGCCGTATTTAATCGTCACCAACTGACCTTCATGGAAATCAGAAGGAACGGCAACTTCACCTTCATGCTCGACTTGTCCAACGTATTCCTTTATCGCAACAATCTGGTTGTCAGGCATGTCAACGGGTTTGCCTTCAAAACATATAAACTTGACCACACCTGGTGTGTCTAAAATGTCATAATAATTACGCAAATCGGAATGCACGAAAACATACGATTTGAACAACGGCTCTTCAACTTCTTTGCGCCGGTCGGACCATTGTTTGATTCTCTTGATGAGAGGCAGATACACTTCCACGCCGTCTCTTTCAAGCAGCCATGCGGATTTCTTCTCGAAGCGGGACTTTACATAAACCGCATACCATTTTGCGGTGATGTTCTTACCGTCATCCATCAGCTTCTTCTTTTTCTGAGGAAACGTGCGAACATGCCTTCTTTTTTCTGGTGGCTGTCATCATCGCCA
>JAUNNU010000014.1 GCA_030537295.1 Bacteroidia bacterium | reverse complement strand
AGCGCAGAGCGGCGTATGTCTGCACACGTCGTTTCACACTCTCTACTCTCTTAACTATTTCTCTAATAAGTCTTTAGCCATTCCGAGGAACATCAGGGCGATGGCGTTGAAGTCGAGGTTGAGGTCCTTGCTGAGTCCGACTCTGTCTTTGAAAATCGCGACGTTATACCATTGCAGGCATTGGAAAGCGCGGTGGAAGCAGAGACGACGGAGTTCCTCTTCGGTCGGTTTGTGTCCGACGTAAGCCTCCAACAATGAGAGTGCCTTGTCGAATCCGGCGTTGCCGTAGCAGGCGATATCGTAGAACGGGTCGTTCATCCCGGCGAACTCCCAATCCAAAACATAAAACCTATCTTTGCTTATGACCAAGTTTGTCGGCTGGTAATCGCAGTGGCACGGCACCATTTTCACCTTTTTATATTCCTTGTGCATCTCGTCGAGTTTGTGACGGAGGTCGAGGTATTCCTGCGGATGCGTGAAGCCTGTCTCACGGCAGAAACGCTCGTCGTCGTCGAGGCGGCCGAAAGCGTTGTAGTCGGAGAATTTCAGGTCGCTTTCGTGAAGTTTCTTCAGTGCTTTCACCGACATTTCGTTGTAAGAAACGACATCGGTTGTTGACATTATGGTGCCATCGACGTATTTCGCGAGCTTCTCTCCCGACTGGATTTCGATATAAACGGTCTCGTTGTTGAGGCCGAGACGTTCCACTTCGCGGATGTTTGCGCACTCCTCATCACGGTTCACGAATTTCTCGGCGAACTTGCCCGGCACACGGTAAGTATATTGTTCACCCTGACATTCAACAACATACGTATAATTACTCATTCCGCCTTCGAGGCGTTTCACGATTTTGGCGTCTGTTGCATGCAGCAAGGCGTTGACTCTTCTCAGGATATAAAGTTCTATTTCCATTTCCTTTAAATTTAGCGTGCAAAAATACTAATAATTTTAATAAAAAAATGTTTGGCATTATCAAAAATTTTGTATTTTTGCCGCATGAAAAAAGCGGGGGTTTAGCTCATCTGGTAGAGCGTAAGGTTCGCAATCTTAAGGTGGCCGGTTCGAGTCCGGTAACCTCCACAATTATTGAAAACCAACAATTTGCGTCGATTTGTCTTGAAAAAACGGCGCAAATTTGGCGCACAAATTTTAACGATGTTTTGCAGCCTTTTTCAGACGAAACGGACGAAAAAGGAGAAAAAAAATGTCATTAAGCTATCTGCCCGCAGTTCTAAAGAACAATAAACACGGCTGGCAAATCGAATATCACGCATTGGACCCGGTGACTGGTAAACTGAAAAGGCACGTCACCAAACTCAACGCCCTGAGAAAGCGCTATCCACGCCTGACGGATTTCAAAGCACATTGCAACACAATAATATGCAACACCAACGCGAAACTTGCCGGCGGCTGGACACCTTTCGGCGAGTTGCAGAACTCACGCATGCTGACACCCCTGAAAATGGTCGCGGAAGACTACCTCAAAGAAAAGGAGGTGGAACTCCGGCCAGACACAATGCGCTCCTACCGGTCATTCTGCAAAGGGTTTCTGGAATGGTCGGAAGCGACGGTGACAAATTGTCAGATCGGGCTTTTCAACAGGGTGCTGGCCGTGAAGTTTATGGACCATTGTTTCCATAAACGGAATCTGCACGGTCGCTCATGGAACAATCAATTGAAGGCAGCCAGGGCTTTCTTCTCGTGGGCTGTCGAAAAATGCTACGCCAAAGAAAATCCGTTCTCCACAATCAAACCCAAACGTGAGGAGCCGAAGAAACGGATATTAATTCCGCAAGACGCGAGGTCGAAGATTATTGAATGGTGCGAAGCCGAGAACCCAAACCTACTTGTTGTGCTTGAACTTGTGTTCACATCCTTAATCCGTCCAAAGGAAATCAGGATGATACGCATTGAAGATGTCTGTCTCGATAAGCACTACATTTTCATCAAAGGGGAAAATGCAAAGACGCACTTTGAGCGTTTCGCATCACTGTCGCCCGAACTCGAAGACAGAATAAGCAAAATGATTAAAGGCGCATCCCCGGGCTGGTATCTCATCGGCGACGAATACACACCGGGTCCGAGACAAATCACCCATGCGCGTTTTCGCAAAGACTGGGATAAAATCAGGATGGATCTTCAGCTTCCGCGGGAAATGCAACTCTACAGCTTCCGCGACACCGGCATCAATGAGATGTTGAAGTCCGGCATCGACCCGCTTACCGTGATGCAGCACGCAGACCACCATGACTTGTCGATAACGACAAGGTACGCCAATCACATCGACCCTCACCTTTCTGAAGTGATTTCAAGGAAGGCCCCGTCATTCTGATGCGGCATACTGATGTCGCGGCGGTTTACGCCATCAAGCCCTAACCGATGTACTCCATCTGATTTGTGCTTCCCTTGAAGATGTACCCGCACTGGTTCTCGATCTCCATCTCCTCAAGCGGCAGCATGTTCCGCTTGCCGAATGTCTGTTCGGCGATGGTCATGAACTCGACGATGTACATGTATGAACCGTGGAATTCATAAGCCTTGCTCCTGCCCGTCGGGTTGCCTTCCTCGTCACGTTCCTCGATTCCTATGAGACACTTTATCCAGTTCGGATTGCCCTTTGCATCCGATTTCATCTCATAGTCGTAGATGGTGAACTGTTTCCCCTCTAATTCTTTTGGTGCTATGTTAGGCGCATCAAGTTTGCGGTTGATTTTGATTTTCTCTGTGAGTTGTCTGAGCTTCATTTTCCGTTCTATTTTAAGCATAAGATTATATCCGTCAGCATGGCGGAGAAGTCCGTAATAGCTTGCCCACGAATCATCATTCTTGCACCTTGCGGCGCGGTCGCGTATGTTGCGGCGCAATGTGGTGTAGCCTTTGTCGTGGCTTGTTTTGGTGGCATCCGTATTTCGCCTCACCACATAGCCGCAGAACGATATTTCCTTGTCGAGCGGCTGCAGGCGTATTGATGCTGCCTTGGCGCGAAGCTGCAGCTTGTACCACCAGAAGTTCTGGACCCGCCATTTCAGTTGGTTGGCTTCGTCCTTCGTGTAAGTTGCAAAAAAGCAGTCGTCGGCATAACGTAGCGAGAATGGGGCTGCCTGTTTGCTCCAATGGTCGAACTCGAGCATCACGACGTGATGCATAAGAGGCGATGTCGGCGTGCCGATTGGAAGGTGTCCGTTCACGAATCCCACCACGATGCCGAACTCTATCAGCTCCCTGTCGTCAGTTATCTTGCGCATCGCCTTGCGGAATACCTTCGGCGTGATATGTTCGTAGCATTTGCGCTTGTCTATTATAAGGCTGTACCGCAAATCACGGCGGTCGTACATCAGGTGCTTAAGCCTGTGAATGACCGAATTTTTTTTGTCCGACGATGTTATTCCGCAGCCTGGCTTGCAGTTGACGCCGTTGTAGTTGTCATGCTTGTCGTAAATCGGTTGTGTCAGGCAGTTGAAAAGGTGCTGCAGTACGAATGTGAACAGGAAAGGCGAATCTATCTTCCTCACTTTCCCGTTTGGATTCTTCTTGGTAAGTTTCCTGTATCTGATTTGGTTCTTGTACTCTCCGCTCGCTATGGAAACCATGACCGAATTGGCATAGGCATTCCTGTTGGCCATCATGTAGTCAGCTTGCCTTTTGTCGCTGTGCCCCTTGGCGGCCTTATCCATCGCTGCAAGCACAATTTCCTTTGTCACATTCATAACTCCATTTCAAGTTTGAGCTTTTGGCAAGGCACGGGCATCTCTTCCCTGTCTTGCCACCGTCATCCATCACCGACGGCTGGTCTTTTGTTTCTGCCGCTTCCGGGCAAGGCCGATGGGTGTTTATATCTTTCGATTGCTCAATCTTCAGCAGAACCGCAATAGTAAGTGTTCGTGTTGCCTGCGGAGTTGTTCGCATTCAGATAACGAGCCGACAAGTTGCTGTTGTTAGCGTTGTTGCCTGAACGGACACCCACCCGTCGTCCTTTTTTTTGTCCTCGCGCCTTCAGCGGTCCCGGTCACTATGCCGGACTTGTGCGCTGCGACGCTGCAAAATTAGTCAAATTTATTTTAACTTTTAAAAAAAAAACCGCCATGAGGCGGTTTTTAATGTCCCGGGCGATTGCATCGCCCTTGCAGTTGCTGCGCAACGTTGCACTCATTGCACGTCAAGCAAAACTTGAGCAGAACCGCAATAGTAAGTGAACGTGCCGCCTGCGGAGGTGTACGCAAACAGAAAACGAGCCGACAAGGAGCTGCTGGCAGCGCTGGAGCCTGAACGGACACCCACCCGCGTGCGTTTACCGGCCGAACCCCAGCTGTTCGACATGTAGCTGTAGCCGCATTCGCCTTTGGAAATCGTCCCGCCTTGCGAAACAGGAAGCGGCGTGTTCGGCAATCTCCTCCTTGTGTAACCGTTGGCTCTTGTAACTATTGACCCCGCAAAATGGTACAAGCCCTCAAACTGGAATTTGCTTCCGATGTCAATATCTTTACTGTTTTCGTTCACCCACTTCGTCTGGTCTGGCTCAATGTACGCTTTCAGTTCGTAACCGTAACTGCCGCTGGCAGGTGCTGTCTCGCACTCGCCGACGATTTCGCAACCGCCGCCCCAATAAGGCCCGCCGTCGCCGCTCATGTTGCAGCCAAGCATCAATCCGGTGCAAAGCACGCATTCCACATCGAAATTTTGTGCTGTGCCGTCTGAATTGTATGCGCTGAATGTGCCTTTCACGGTTTTGTATGAACGGCAGTTCATTTCGCCCTGTGCCACCGTCTTCGGATTGAATGTTCCTGATTGAGTTACGTTCTCATATCTCCATTCGCAGTCATTGAATACATATTCTTCTCCTGGTCCGATTCCGAACTCTACGGCAAACGAAACGGCAATCTGGTCTTCCAGCACCTTGCTGTGGAATGAATAGTTGTTCAGTGTGGCAACCATTATCTCCTTGCCGCCTGTCGCATTCTTGTAGATTCCGTGAGTGTTGCCACCCCATGAGGAATAGCCCCATTCAGAGTCCTCGCTCTTTTTCCATCGCACGCCACCATACACGCTGATTGTCGTCTCGTCTTTGGCTGCATTGTTGCTGTTGATGCCGCCAGAAAATCTTGTTGCGGCGCAAAGGTTCTTAGTCCCCATTGCGGTTTCAATGCAACGAAGGAACGTGTTGCGTGCATGCCAGCCTCCTTCTGCCACCGGGAAAGGAGCGGTTATGTCGCTGTTGTTGCTCCTGGCACAGTTTTTTGCCCCTATTTGTGATGTGACGTACGGATAGTGTCCGTTTCCATAGAACAGTTCGCAATCCGTGGCCAATCCCTTGTAGCCTGTCGTACCGCTCAAATCCGATGGATAGTTGAAGAAGAAGCATCTGCTTTTCACCGTGCCGTTGTCGGAAATTGCCGTAATCGGCGATGGGCAGATGCCTGTCGGTTTCAGTGCGTACATCTTCAGGTCCGCTCCGTCCCAGAAATTGCAGTTGCTCCCAAGGATGCCGTTCCATTCCTTCCCGCTGGCGCCAACCAGGTTATCTAAAAGATAAACCTCGTCCTTGCGGCCTACGACTATTGAATATTTCGTCTCTGTCGTCTCCCATGGCATAAGGTAGTGCGAAACCTCGGTGTATGTGGTCTCGTCATCAACCGTCACCGCCTTGTACAGCGTCGGGTGGCTCAGCCTCTTCACGCCGTCTTCAGTCTCAATTGAGCACAGCGCGAGGAAGGCTTCCGGGTCGAATGCTCCTGAAGCGCAATATTGGGTCTGCCCTTCGTCGTCGCTGTAGAGTGCGTTGGCCATGCACTCGTCACGCATCGCCGCGGTTATGCCGACAACGGGGGCCCAGTTCCCGTATATGTCCCTGAGCCAGTTGCTCTTCTTCAGCTCCATCACCGGGCGTTTCTTGGTCTCGCCTTCAACGGCGGTCATATCGACAAGGAACGGCCGCCAGTCCATTGCCCAGTCCTTGTCGCCGAACACGGCAAGCGCATCAGGGTTGTCGAGCTCCGATGAAGACGCTGACAATTCGTTATCGAGCCATTCGCCCACACAGAACTTCGGCTTCGTATAGTCAAGTATTTGTATCTGTTCGCTCGCCTTTCTGAAATCGTTCACAAGCGCACGCATCGTGTCGCGGAAGCCTCGGCAGTAGCTGATCACGATTGTCCCTGTCTTGTGAATGTCGCCGACCACTTCTTCCGTCGCCATGTCATCAGGCTTCTTGCCGGCAGGATTGATGGTGTGCGTTCCAGTGACTGGCGTGGCGATTTCGTAGTCAACATATTTGCCTGCAAACTCGGCGGATGGGGTAATCTGCGTTTCGCTCTCGTAGCGCAGCGTGCGGTCGCTGATGGTCATTCCGTCCACATCGCTGCGCATCAGGCAGTCAACCTTGGCCGCGTAGGTCCCCGATGTCGGCAATGCAGCCGTATAGCGGTATTTCGTCACGTCTTCCTCGGTCACGGTGGTTTCCGTCCATGTCAGCGAAGCGAGCGACGATTTGGCGATGTTGCGCTGGTAGGTGCCGCCACCTTCAGCGTAAATCACGATTCTGTCGTGAACAGAATGTCCGGCGTCCTCTATGCCGCGCAAAATCAGGCAGGTCTTTCCGTTGACGGTTGCCGTTTCGAACTTCGATGTCAATTCCGACACGGCGATTGTCAGTTCCGCAGGCGCTTGGTACGCCGCGAAGACATTGTAGTCTTTCGACCATGCAAGGTGGATGTCAATGTCCGCAAGTGTGGCTGCAGCATCGATTTCAACAGCCATGAAGCCTTCATCCGGCAAGTAGAATTTCTCGCTGTGTCCGCTGAATGTGTGTTCCTCAACGGTTTCCACCTCCGTACCTACGGAAGGAAGGTTTTCAGAGTATGCAACGGCAATGACTGTCCCGTCGCCGACGTGCATGTTCGTGCCGTTACGGCGGGTGATGAGATAGCCGTTGTTCTTCTCTGCCGTGCCATACTCTCCGGCCTCGCATTTCGGGCAGCGGATGATGACGATTTTGTTTGAACCCGATGCGATTGCGCCGTTGGCGATATGGCCGAGGATGTAACCGCTTGTTTTTCCGGAAGCCCATGCGCTCGGGTCAAGAGCGTTGCTCCTGTTCCATCGCATGGCGTTGATCTTGAAAGCAGTGTCTTCTGTGGCGCCAGTTCCACCGACGATTTCAAGCAAAAGCGCATCTTTTGATGAATCAATGCTTTCCTCCCCGGCGGTAGTCCGCACCGCAAACTGGTCTGCAATAGTAACACGGTCGTCAAATGACGCGAGGTCTCCGGCAATCAGACCAGGCTCCTCGCCTTCTGACTTTGCCGCGCCGATATTCCTGCGGGCGGTCTCCTTGCGTGTGTCGTTGAGGTTCTGCGCCGTTCCGTATGACACGGCGTCGGATGCGCTCGCTCCGAGCTGCAGGTTCGCCCGAGCCTGCGCCGCCTGTTCCTCTGTAAGGTTCTGCGCCTTGTCGTAGCGTATTGCCCTGCCCGTTCCGGAGCCTCCTCCGAACCCGTTTCCCATAGTGTTGAAATCTCCCATCGTCACAGACTCCTTTCCGCCATCTCAACCCTGCTCCAGTTTACTGTGGCCTTTGTCAGCGTCTCCGCCGAAATTCTTATCCTGTCGCCTATGCAGGCGTTGATTGGCGCCTGTGCGAGTCCGTCCTCGCCGAACTCCACATCGTGTTCAATCTCGTGGTATGGGTCATCGCCCACGGCCACTTCTAATTTGATGGTGCCTTCTCCCTCAAGGCTCACTCTTCCATGTTCTGAAAGAGCCGTGAGTCTGACGGTGTCGCCGTCTTCAATCAGATACTCTTTGATTAGATTTGTACTCATATTGATATAATTTGTGAATTGGTCTGTATTGCAATCCAACACCCCCTCGTCCATAAGGAGCAGCCCCTTGTAGGTCGGCAGTGGTGTCGTGTCCGGGCATTCCATCCTGACTGTGACGCCTTTCGCTGAACCGGCGGAGTCGCCGGAGTCGCCGTCAGTTGTCAGCACTGTGCGGTAATAGCGGCTGCCGATGATGTAATATTTCCCGTCATGCTTGACGATGAACACGAAATCGCCGTTGGCTGCGCTTTTCGCGAAGGCGCGGATCTCATTCGTGACCCTGGGGTAATGCAGCGAAGCCTTGTTGACGGCCACCCTGCAGTCGGCCTCGCCCTGTTGCTCCCACGTGACCCTGCCCTTGCCCTGCGTGCTGTAGAGGCGCGACCATCTCCTGCCCGCGGCGATCCCGAAATCAGACACCGTCCCGGCGGCTGTCTCCACATAGTCGTCCAAAAACAAAGCCTCGTCGATGTCATTTTTTATGACCGGCCATGATGTCACGTGTGACTTCTGGATGAAGTACACGGTGTCGCCGATGCCTGACCGGGCGACGGCACCGGTTTTGAAATTTATATTCGCCAGATTCATTGCCGTTTTTTTTGCAAAAATAATATTCACGCCATGCCTGAACGTGACACCGTGCTACTGGTTGAACCACACGATTCTTTCGGATGTCTCGTTGCGCACATCAAGGTGAACCCAGTTGACGCCTCTCTCAAGGCGGATTGCGTGCGGCAGCGATGCCTTGTTCGCGACGATCCACCTGCGCACTTCCTCAGCGGTCATGCCCTCGACATCGAAATCAATCCCGGATCCGAGGACGTGTGACGACAGATAGGCGACGTCCTTGTCTTTGACAATCTTGCACAGGTTGCAGCGCATTCCGCGCTGTGTGAAGCCGAGACCCTGACTGTTGACTGTAACGGGTCTGTTGATGCTCCTGCGGATCCACAGAATGACTTCCAGAAGATCCTTGTCCAAAAAATCCCACGCCGTCTCCTCCTTCCCCCTGAACCTGCCCATGATGTGCGGGCAGACAAGTTCACCTATGGAGAAATAACTTTTCAGCCCTCTTACAATTTCAGCCCTGGTCATGTCCCGTCCTCCCCTCGGTGAATTTGTCGAAATCGATTTTGTCTTCAACTTTGACCCTCATGAACTTGCCAAGCCATCTGAACAGAGGGTGGTCGCTGATCACCGCTGCGTTCTCGAGGAAACTCCAGAACTCCACGCCGCAGCAGAACGCCGTGAAGAAATTGGCGAGCCTCAGGTCTCGTTCGGAGATTACCACGTCAAGCAGCTCTGACATGATTATCCCGGCAAGGATGAAGACGGTCTTGTAAATCGTGCGCCACGCCTTGACCGACTCGAAGGCGAACTTCTCCCCGCGCCGTCTGGCGAGGATTTTCGACTTCCAAACCCCTGTTATGAAGTCGATGATTTCGAATAACAGCACGCACGCCACGAGTGGCATGATGTTGCGCGTCAAATAGGAGAGCAGCCCCGACACGATTCCCGCCAGCGTTTTCTCCGGATAGATGTTCAAGAATTTAAACATTTGGCTTAAGGTTTTTAAAAATCCATCATCACTTATAATACTTCACCGTTATCTTCGCGATGTCACTGTTTTCCGTGGAGAAACGGATTGACTGTCCCTCCTCGATTTCGATGACCATAGAGTCCTGCTCGCCGGGGGTGAAGCTGCCCGACGGCTCCGTGGCGTCGCCTATGTAATAATAAACCGGGTCGTACCTCGACAGCGACGCGCCCCTTGTGGTGTATTCCACGAACACTTTCGTGGCGTTGACCGTGACGGACTGTGTCACGTCGTCTTCTACTCCCAGCTCGACATTCTCCGTGAGGTCTTTCATCTCTTCATGTTTGATGACGGACGAGTTGTGCAGATAACCGTGTCCGCCCTGCGTGTTGACACCGCCAGACTCGTCCCTGTAGATGTACGTGAACGAACATGACGCAAGCTGATCGTCATCGCTCATGCTTATCTCCGACGACTTCACGACAATGTCATTGAACGACTTGTCCGACGGCTCATATTTGCAAGCATCCTTCTTGGCCGACAGCAGCTCCCATATCCAGTCGCGCTGACGGTACGGCATCATGCCGCTGTTCTGCCCCCATTCGCGCACGTCTTCCGTGTCATCGACCGGCAGGTAACGTCCGCCGAAACGTCCGACGCTGTGCGTCATCTCCGGCTGCAGCGTGTTCGCCCCGCGGCAGATCAGCGTGTCGATGCCGCCGAGCTGGTTGACGAAGCAGAAGTATTTCTCAAGCCCGCTGTACTCGCTGTAGATGTAACGCTGAACGGCAAGTTCGTGCATGTCGTCATCCATCAGGATGAGGTCGTAGTAGCCGAGCATCGTTCCGGGGATGAACAGATTGTTTTTGATAACTCTGCTGTAGCTGACATTTTCGGTGTGGCAGCCCGCCGTGTTGGTTGATTTGACCACATAATCGTAGCTTGTGCCGGATTTCGAGTAGAAACGGACTTTGAGCGTGCGTTTCTCTCCCGGGCTGAAGAAGGTGAGCCACTCCACAGCCTCGTGGGTCGTGACCTTCTCAATCGGCTGGTTTGTGAGAAAATGATTGAGGCACCATGTCGAGAACGCCGTCGGCGACTTCAGCCGCGTGGCCGCCACATAATATTGGAAACTGACCCCTGTATATCCCTGGGCGAATTCGCCCGATGTCTCTATAATGTTGACATGGAACAGCTTCCTGTAGCCCTGCTGCGTGTAGTCATCCGATTGCGGCAGCACCGTGCCGATGCAGTCTCCGTACAGATCCCCGAAGTCAACAGTCACCCTGCCGCTGAAATCAGGCGAGTACGTCGCCACATAAAACGGATTGCTTTGCCCGTCAACCCTGACGGAAGCCCTCACGGGGACGTTGGTGCTGACAATGAACGCCGGCACCTTGTTGAGTGCGTACGTCTCATTGCCTGTTGGTTTTTGTATGAAATCGTTCGTTGTCATGCTGCAAAAATATTCCGTTCCTGAATGAAAATGATGACAGGTCACTCGTTCGCCACTGCGGTGAAAGTGACGGTGACGTCTTCCCTGTCGCCGACATACTCTTCGTTTTCCGACTGTGTCGGCCCGTTGTTGACCTGACGGAAAACGCGGTATGTTATGTGGATCTGCGCCCTTCTGTTGATGGCGAGCGTCTCACCCTCCGCCTTCGGTGTCCCCGCCCAGTACAGACCTGTGTCATCGATATATGCAAGGTATCCGTCGGTGTATTGCGTCCATTCGTGCAGAGGCAGACCGTTGTCGGTCACCTTGATGTCGTATGCCACGTTCTCCTCGTAGTACCTCCGCGCGTCATACGGAGCTTCTTCGATGTTCCATTTGAGGGGGCTTTTTGCCAGGCGGAGAGGCTGCACATCGGCCACGCCGTCGTCATACCCCTTGGCTATGATGAACTCGGCTTCCGTGACGCCTGTCCTTGATCCGATCGCCGCCGACGCTGTCATAGGCAGAAGATGCTGGTTTCTGTATAGTTTGAGACGGCTCATGTCAAGGTTCAGTATTTGGTTCGTGTCAAGCAGGACCCTGCACTGGAGATGCGCAGCGTTGTTGAGGATGAGTTCGTTGTATCTTTTCCAGAAATGCGGGTAGAGGTCTTGCGGCGCAAGTCCGAACGGTGTCTCCACCACGCCGTCGTTTGTCTCGATGAACCGCTGCGTCGTCCCCGATGTCCTGAATGGCAGGTCATGTCTCGTGACCCCGCGGACGACGATGATTTCCTGCGCTGACGCTTCCTCCCCGGCGTTGTAGCTTGTGTGGAAATGAATCCTCTCCCCGATGTAGGGGAACGTTCTATGACCGTCGTCGCACAGCATCAGCGGGATTACGTCATTCTGGCTGAAACTCTCTTCCTCCTCCGCATTCCTGCAGTCGTATTTGACGAAATTCGAGCCGAGACGTACCGGGACGGTCTTGTAATCGTCATCAAGGTCTCTGTTCAGGGCGTAGAACTCCCCTGTGGCCCCGCGCAGCACCAGGCAGTCGTACGCCGCATTGTCAACGGGGTCTCCGGCGGCGAGTCCCGCAAACTGCCGCTCGTTCACCACTACATAATAGTCACCGTATTTCTCAACCAGGGATTTGAAGTCATCCGCCGCCGGGTCCGCTCCATCCACCGTGGAACCCGGCTCCAGCACGATCCGCCTGGTGGGGTTGACGGCTATCGAAAAGTCGTCATCGACGACCCCGGTGATGTCAATGTCTGCATCACCCGCCAGCACATCCTCCATCATCACCACTCTGACCTCCTTCGACTCCGAATTGACGAAAGGCTGTGCGTGGAACTTGCTGTTGAGCCACTCCAGGAACTCGCTCAGTGTGCATGACGGGACCATGTCGGCGTAATCGAGCCTTGGGGCTCTGACCATCGTGTCGGCGCAGTTGTTGACCAGCACGATGGATTCGAGTGCGCTTTTGGCGAAGCAGTTGTATGTCACCTCATATCCGAGTATCCCGAAGAGGATGTCAACGAGGCGATGCAGCCTGATGTAAGGCGAAACGCCGTATCCGGGAGGAACAGTCATGTAGATGTCGCCCTCGCGCACCCTGCGCTGTCCGTGGACGAGGCTGCCCCTGGCTATCTCATTGTTGTATTGGTAAACAGTGCTGCCGCCTGACTCGTAAGGCGAGACGGCCACAGGGAACACCATGAAATCGTCCTCGGCGGAGCCTTCATAGACGGACTGGAGAAGCTGGAACGCCGACTCCGGCGTGTCGCCCAGCATCCTGACGTATCCGGAGCCGCCGTCAGCTGACCTGAATATCTCCTTGACGGATTTTTCCTTGTTTTTGGCGTAAAGGTCCCCGTTGTCAATGGCGAAGCATGCGTCGATGCCGTCGTGCGCCCTGACCGTGTCAAGGACGAGCTGCCCGCGCTTGCTTGTCGGGCCTATCTGCATGATGGCGTCAATCTTGTTCCTGCGACGGTGTGCGCGGTCAACGCGTTCGACGTGTCCGAGCGCTGCGAGGTTGTGCTGCGACGCCGGCAGCGTCACAGGCGTTGACGCGTCGCCCTCTCCTGAAAGTATGGGGTTGTGACGTTCAATCCTGATGCTGAAGTCTTCCGGCAGGTCAATCTGTCCGTTCTCTGTAATGATGTTCATCTCGATGTCTGTTTTTTGAATCTTTCATCCTGTTTGTCGAGTTCCCTGATGTCATTGCGCACCACATACGACCGCAGCGGATTCTTCGTGAGGGTGTCGCCCACAGCGCGCGCCACGGCTTCCCCTATGGTCTTGGCGTCAGTTGTGCTGTTCTGGGCCGCGCCGCCGCCGGTGTAGCCGCCGGCGGCGAATCCCCCGCCCGGTTCACCCGCCCGGCTGCGCTGGCGTGTGCGGCGGTAGCGTTCGAGGTCGGCGAACCTCACCGGGTCTTCCCTCACCATCCAGGCGGGGGCGACCCATTCGTTGGCGTGCACCACGCCCACGGGCTTGCTGTCTGACTGCGCCGCCGCCGTGTAGCCGCCTTCGGCGAACCCCGTGACGGTGCGCACGCCCGTTTTCTGGGCCGAGCCGCCGCCGCTGACGCTCGCGTTCTTAATGGCGTTGCGCTGCGCCACGATGGTGGCTATCTCCGCCGCCGTGGTGCCGGCTATGACAGCCGCCATCACCGCCCCCGCCACCGGTCCCAGCTGCGCGAAACACTGCACCGCCGCAAGGGCACCCGACGCTATTGTCTTGGCGATGTTGATCACCATGTCAACGTCGGCGTACTTCTTCTGGGTGTCCAATTTCTTCTGCTCGTACTCCGCCTCGATGGCCTCTCGTTCCTCGGCGTTGTCACCGGCAGCCGCAAGGCGAGCCTGGTATTCGGCTTCCAGCTGCGCTGTCTCTGCGCTCTGCAGAGCCGACGTAAAGTCGGATGCGGCGTTGAGGACACCCTGCACCTGCTGGATGTACCCCGATGCTTTTTCAAGCTTCTTCTTGAGGCTCTCCTGTGCGTACTCCTCCTGCAGCTGCGCCACGGCCTTTTCGTACTCCTCCTCACTCAGCAGCTTGGCGGCGTGCAGCTCTTCGAGGCGGTCGAGCTCCGACTGGAGGTTTTGCGCCTGCGTCGAGTCGGGGTCGAGCTTCTCCTTGACTGCACCGGCTTCTTCTCTCATCTTGTCAAGCTTGCTGTTCGCAAGTTCCTGCGCCTCGGTCTGCGCGTCGAAAATCGCCTGCAGCGCGGCTGTTTCGTCAATGCCGGAGGCTCTGACGAGATCGAGCCTCTTCTGAAGATACAGCATCTTCAGCTGGAGCGTACGCGACTCAAACTCCTCTTCCGTGATCAGTCTCCCCGCTCTTGACATCAGAAGAATGTACTCCTCGTTCTTCTGCTCTCTCTCAAGTTCCTTGAGCTGCCTGTCGTATGCGGCTTTGTTTGCGCCGATCTGCTGGTCGAGAATCTGTTGTTCGATTGACGAGGTGTCCCTGCCTTCCTTCTTCGCGAGTTCGAGCTTCTTGGCGAGCGTTTCGTCTTTGATTTGAAGAAGCCGCTGTTCGTACTGTTCCGCCGAAAGCTCTCCCGTCAGATAGCCACGCTTCGCCTCGTTCTGTTCGGCGCGCTGCTGGTTGTCGAGGGCTTTCACAGCGTCGTTGTAACGCTTGTCGGCAAGACGTTTGTCAGCCTCAACAAATCGGTCATAGCGGTCTTTGAGCGTCCGCGACTCCTCTTCTGTGAGGGCTGCGTAGCCTTTGTCAACAAGATTCTTTTCGCTCTTTGTGAGCTTGCGATAGCGTTCCTGAAGGAGTTTGAACTGTGCTTGCGTGAGTATTTCATTCGCGGCCTCGATGCCGGATATGTCGGCGGCGGCAGGTTTGCCTGTCGCGGCATCATCCACGCCTCCGGCTCCGGCTCCCCAGACCTCTTCCTTGCCGATGCGGGACATTATGGCCGCCTGTTTCTCCTGCGCTTTTGTCAGTTCTACTGTCTTCTTGTAAACTTCCTCCATCGCCCTTCCGTATTCTGTTGTATATGTCAGCGTCTGTTCGAACTGCTGGCCGTCAAATGTCATCGGCACAGTCTTCGTGACTGTCTCCCTGTTATCTCCACCGGCTTTGACCAGAGCCTCGTCTGCGGCTTGCCGTGCCTGTTCCAGGAGTTTTTCCGCCTGAAGCACTTCTGATGTCGCGCCGGTATATTCCTCTTCCAGAATCTTGGAGCGCGTGGTCATCTCGAGTTTTTTGAGATAGGCGTCGAGGGCTTCGGTGTTGTCGTCGATCAGTTTCCCCTCCTCCGTAAGGCTCGCGTGGTATCCCGGAACGAGTTTGTTCAGTTCCGCCAACGCCCTGCGCCTTGTGTCGATGGCAAGGCTGTTGTTATGGATTATGTTGCTCAGGGCCGTGACACGTCCGGCTTCCGAGCTGTATGAATCAGCGATGCGTTTGTTGATGTCTTCCATGTACTGTGCTTCGGCGCGCGCCTCACGGCTGTTCTTGACCCATCTCGTGATTGCCACGGTGACACCCGTCACCGCGAGTGCTATCATGCCGAACACCGACGCGCTCATTGCGGTGTTCAGGGCAGTCTGCGCCGCCGTCGCCGCCGCCGTCGCACCTGTCAGCTTCGCGTAGGCGAGCCTTGAAGCGTTCACCACGACAGTGCCGGTCGCCCGCAGGGCCGCCCCCGTCTTCACCACGGCGTTGGCGATGCCGTGTGCGATGGCGTGCGCCTTCACCGCGACGGTCAGGGCGGCTACCGCTATCAAGGCGTTCCTTATCTCCCTGCCGTATGTGGAGAGTGCCCTGATCATGTACGTCAAGCCGTTGGTCGATTTCAGCAGCGCCGGGTTAAGCGACTGTCCGAGAGCTATGGTGGCGTTGTGGAACTCCTTGCGCGCCTTCTCGAGCTGCGCCTGGAGGTTGTTGTTCTTTGTGTCGAACTCCTGCTGGAGGGAGGTCCCCTTTTCAAACTCAACGTTGGCGAGCGCCTGCGCTTCGGTCACCGCATCGATGTTCTGCGCCACTGCCGACAACGCGCTGACCGCCCGCACTCCGTCCGCGCCCATGTCCTTGAACATCCCTATCATCTCGGCGAATCCGCCGGACTGGTTCAGCGACTTCATCACCGTGACTATCGCCTTGTTGGCGTCCGTTTCAAGAAGCCGTGTGAAGTCACCGACCTCCATCTTGGCGTATTTCGCGAACGTCGCCGTGTTGGTGAACATCTTGGTGATGAACTGCTGCAAGGCGGTCGAAGCCATTTCGACCGCCATTCCCGACTGGTCGAACGCCGATGCGAAGCCGATTGTGTCGGCCACCGAAATCTTCGCCTGCGCCATCGCACCTGCCAGACGCTGTGTGAATTGCACCAGATAAGCCTCGTTGGCAGTTGACGCCTGTCCGACAGCGTTTATTGCCGAACCCACCTTTGTGAGTGCATCCCCTGTTCCGAGCGCGTCGGTGAGGCCGAACACGTCTGAAATCTTTCCGAGGTTGCGGATTGCGCCTTCGCCGAGGTCTTCGCCCAATGCGACGTTGATTTTGTCGGCCGCCGCGACGAAATCAAGGACGTTCTGTGTGCCTGTGATGCCGAGCTTCCCGGCATCGCGTGCAAGTTGAAGCAGTTTCTCTCGTGACGTGCGGGTGTCCAGTTTCATCAGTTCCGCGTCGAGTGCCTTCACCTCGTCGTGCGTCAGCCCGGTGGTCTTCATCACGTCGGCGTAGGTGTCGTCGAGTTCCGCCGCCGCCTGCGCCGCCTTGCGGAAGGCCACCGACAGCCCCGTCACCGCCCCGATGCCGGCGGTGACAATGCCGAAATATCGGTTGAAGCCGTCCGACAGGCTTTTGAGCGAGAGCTTTTTCTGTTCCTCGACGACGCCGCGGAAGCCCTGCTTCAGCATGCCGATGCGTGCGTTGACCTGCTGCAGCTGCTTCGTCTTGTCGATGAACGCCTGCGTGCCGGGCGCGAGTCTGTTCAGCTCGTTGCGCAGCTGCTTCGACACGTTGTTCAGCTCCTTGAGGGTCGCCGAGTTGATGTTCTTGATTATCTCGTCGAATTTCTTCGCCTCAACCTTGGCGACCTCAAACGACTTGCGCACTTTCTGCGCCTGGTTCTCGAGTTTCTTGCCGAGGGCTTCATCACCCGCCTTGTAGGCGGCGAGCGCGGCTTTCTCAAGGTCCTTGTATTCCTTCTCAAGCTCGTCGAGTACCCTTTTCGCCGGTTCGCCGTTAAGCGTCACGATGACTTCAGCTTCCTGTGTGTTCTTGGCCATGGTAATTGATCCTTTCTATTGATTTCATAAATCCGTCAACCGCTTCATCTCCGTACTGGGCGGCGAGCAGCCTCGACAGCTGGTTGAACTCGCGCCAGTAGATCTTGTTGAACCATTTCTTCGGGGCTCGGCTGCCGGGTCCCGCCCCCGCATCGACGTAGTAGCCGTAGAAAAGGAACGTGAAGGCTATCTTGCCGTTGTCGCCCCCGGCGTCCTTCTCGACATGGGCGCGGAACGAGTTGATGAGTGCGCTGGTGTGTCCGGGCAGGAAACGGAGTTTCGAGATGCGCATCTCCCAACGCTGAACCGTAATCTCGGCCCACTCCTTCAGGTCAACGAGTTTCTGTCTGTCCATCGTAGCTCAAATCGATGTCTTCGGAGAAATTCATGGTGAACTCATAGCCGGTGTAGTTCGGCCCCGCGTTGCGTATGCCGTAGGGCACGGAGTTCCACTCCCATCCGGCGAGCTGTGCGTCGTCGCCCCGGGCCGCGAAGACCGAGAGGATGCGCTTCATCAGCGCGGCGCACTCGTCCTGCACGGCGCGGCGGTCGGCGTCGCGTCCGACCATGCGCATCACCCACAGCGACTGCGAGGCCTTCAGGAAGCCGCCCGGACGGAACGAGAACTCGCCCACATCGTTGTGTTCAAGCACCACGGCTGTCGGCAGCCCCTTTGTCTGCACGAGGGCCACGATGCCGTCGTAGCCAGCCGCCGATTCGATGATCTGGCTGTCTGACACCCCTTCCAGCTGTCCGGGCAGCACCTGCCTTATATATTGGAGACTCAGCATAAATTTTGGTTTTTGGTCGTGCAAAAATAAGAAGGAGCCGCCACCGCGCAGTGACAGCTCCCTTCTTCTCACAGGCTTTCGCCTGCGTCATGTATGATCCGCCGCAACTTCCGGCCGATGTCGTCGAGCTTCGTCTTGGCCTCCTCGATTTCGGCTGCAGTGGTGCACAGCTCCGTCATGAGTTCAGTCTTGGTCATTCATCACCTCCTTTCCCTCCGCGTTTGCCGCCCATAGAGAGTATGTCGCCATCCTCGATCTGCCGGGCTATCTCCTTCATCAGCCGCCGCATGTCGGTGAGCGCCGACACGATCACCTTGTTGATGGTGCGCAGGCGGGCCTCGGCCTGGTCGCCGCCGCCGCATTCTTTCATCAGCTGGTTGGTGTCGACCAGGGCGTTGAACAGGTCGTCTATTATCTCATCGATGACCCAGCTGTCCTTCTCGCAATCGAAGTCGTTAAACCATTCGCTTATCACTTCGCTGCATACATATTTCCGGCTCATTCCGCACCTCCTTTCTTGCTGCTGTTCACCTGCCGTTTCCTCGGCGACGCCCCTGTCTCCTTTGTCTGCGCCGCCGCGCGCTTCGGCATGTTGGCGAGATGCCACCCCATGCCGCGCACCCACAGGCGCAGGAAACGTTCTACAATTCTGTTCTCGACGTTCACCACCGTGTTGTTGCTCCAGTGGCAGTCGCGGATGATGGTCATCCTCTTCGGATATGACGATGTCTCTCTCATTCCGCACCTCCTTCCTCACTCATTATCGCTTCAATCTCCTCTACAAGCAAGGTTTTTTTGTCGTTGAAATACTGTGCTATAAGCTCGAAGAACTGCGGGTCGTGGATTGTGACCATCGGATCGCCGTTCATGTCGCGGACGGGATTCATGTCGCTGTGCGACGTGACCGCCACCTCACCGTGTCCGCCGCGAAGAATGACGGTTTTTTTGTAACCGTTCTCGGGATGGACGTTTTTAATGGCACTGTTGATTTCGCTGATTTCGCATGACACCCTCACGAGGTTTTCCATCTGTGCTGGTGTGAGGCTCCGCCTCTCTCTCGCCGTCTCTCCGGCTGTCTTCTTTCTGTTTTCCATTTCTTGAACATTTTTTGTTATGGCGGCAAAAAAAGCGGCCGCCGATGCGCTGTTCAAGAAATGGTATCACTCCGCAGAGCAAATAATTTCACGCAAAGGCGACCGCGAGGTCTTTGTTTCTTTCGGGCATTAAAAAATGCCCGGAGTTAATTCGAGCATTTGACCGCTGCCCGTGCGAAGTAGTTTACTACCATTTCTTGAACGCTGCAAAGATACGGTGTTTTTTGATATGTGCAACATTTTTTTTCATTTTTTTGAAAAAAATTTTCCGGGGGGATTTGTGACCGGTTACTGTAACCGGTTACAGGCGGAGAATAAAGCGGGCGTGCGCCGCTTTCACGTATGACGGAGGTCAATATTTCTTGAAAACATCTGTGTGAGTGCCTGTGTTTACCATAAGCATGACGAGTTCGTTCTCGTGTTTCTCCCAAATCATCACCCAGTCGGGTTTCAGGTGGCATTCGAGGCAGCCCTTGTATTCGCCGATGAGTTTGTGCGTCTTGTATTCCGGCGGGAGCTCTCCTTTTTCCGCAAGGATTTCCAACGCGTTTTTGACTGTTTTCATGTCATAGCCTCTTTTGCTGCATACAACAAGAGCCCTGTCGAATTTCCTTGAAGTCTTTATCCTATACATCAATCCCCAGTTTTTCGAACAGATCGTCAACGCTTTCGTATTCGGTGACGCGTCCTGCCCTCACGTCTTCGAGAGCCTCGTCGAGACCGCTTTTCCTTTTTTTCGCTGTCATCTTCTCGAACTTTATTTCCGGCATGTTGCTGAGTCGCATTACCAGCTCCCTGCCGGAGCAGGTCCTTTCGTTTATGGTTACAGTATAAGTTGCCATAGTTTTGAATTTTTTTAATTTGTCAATGAGCTGCAAAGATACACATTATTTTGATGCAAGTTGCGTTGCAGGTTGAAATTTAATTTGGATTTTCAATTTGAAAGGAAAGATCCCCGGCCATGACAGGCACGGGGATCCGTTGTCCGCGTGTGAGTACTCCTTTTTTGTCAAAGAAAGGTCATGCCATTGCGCGGCTCAGTTCCTGTGCGAACCGCTGCACCCCGGCCTTTATGCGCTCCTGCGTGCGGGGCGACGGATGGCGCAAGCCTCTCACATACTGTGAAAGCTGCACCTTGTTGATGCCTGTCATTTTTGACAATCCTGAAAGTGTCAGAATGTTCTTGTAATGCTGGAGGAATGCCGAAGCGTCATAAATGAAATCAAATTCCGCCTCCACGTTCTCGCCGGTCTCTTCGAGATGGTCTTTTCTGAATTCCTCGAAGGTGGCGAGAAAATCCTCCTTGGCCGCCCTTACCGTCCTCCCCTCGCCGAAGAATCCGAATGGGAGGTCTTCGTTGTGATAAACCGAATACCAGCCGTCGCTGCCGCATTCGATGTGCGCTGTGATGTGTTTCTTTTCCATTATTACTGTCTCCATTTTTATATGTGTGCGAAGGAGCCGGGGCTTATTCAAGCCCCGCGTCCTTCAAGATTTGTTTCAATGTCCCAGGCTTTACGTCAAGCGAGCCGTGGTTGCTCGTCGCGAACTTCCTGCCCGTCTTCGGGCTGAACCAAGCCGGATGCCCGTTGATCTGTTTTCCTTTCAGCGGGTAGCACCCCGCTTTTTTCAGGATTCTTTCAAGTTCCGAGTACTTCATTTTTCACCCTTTCTTTGACAATGCAAATATAATGCTTTTTTTAAAGAAAGCATTAAAAATTTTAAAATATTTTTACATTACAAGTGTTTGACAAACAAGTATTTATGAAATTCACAGGAAAATTTTCCGAAAAAGCATCAAAAAACGGCCGGAAAGTCACGCCGGAACGGAAAAAAAGTGAAGCCGCCGATGGGAGCGGCGGCATTCATTAACAAATCAAAAATTTTAAATATGGTATGCAAAAATTTTTCAAAAAACCCCTGGACTGCCCGAGAACAGGGGAAAAATTCAACACGTATGCAGAAAAGAATCAATAACAGATTTCAGTTCTTCGAGGAAAGGATTCAGGCTCCACCCTTCCATGAGGCACACCATTCGGGACTGGGCGAGGCCCGTTTCCAGATTTTTCCTCATTGCGCTTCTGCACTGCTGCTCGAATTGCCACGGGTCGATTTCCTCTTTCGGTTCGGGTTCAGGAGACACCCACTTGCTTACGGACAGGACGCCGTCATTTTCGAGTACCTCGGCGACAGAAACTTCTTTCTCCAAGCATTTTTGCGAGTCAACGAAAATGATACCGTCCGACTCTTTGCCCTTTCTCAAAACGAGCAATTCCGTTGATATGCTGGTATCCTCGAAATAACCGCCCTCGAACAGCACCACCTTACTCACGGTGTTGTTTTCAACGAACCACCGCCTTATGGAAGATTCTCTGTTCCCCCGGTACAAAGCACCGGGAAAACAAAGTATCGAAGCCGTGCCGCCATCTGCAAGCATATAGTAACAATGGGCGATGAACGCCCAGTCGGCCCTTGACGGTGGAGGCAGTGTCGGCAGGGCCGAAAAACGCCCGTCCGTTTTAGGCTCCCATTTGACCGAAAAAGGGTAATTCGCCACGATTGACTTAAATTTCCTGTCCATGAACGCCGGGCTTGTCAGGGTATCGCCAAGAACTCCCGTGAAATTTGCCAGCTTGCTTTTCGCCTCTTCCAACGCCGAGGCATCAATCTCCTGCCCGTACTTCCTGCAAGCGTCGGGGAAGACGGCCAGCAAGTTGCCGCTCCCGCAGGTCGGGTCATACACTTCATCCAAACACTCCACCTCGCGCATGATGCATTCCGCAAGTTTCGGGTCTGTGTAGAAAGACCCGATCTCCCTCAGCATCTGCCTGTGTCTCTTCGCTGACTCCGCCATGTCACTCGTATTTCTTTATCATTGAATCCAGCCATCTGCGGCAATTTCCGTAATTAGTGCTGCGAAAACGGTGACGCTTCCTGAAAACACAGATTTCAGCAACCCACCGTGTTCGAGACACGAATCCAACTCCTCTTCTAAAAGAGGAACGTCCAATATTCCTTTGTACTTCCAAGTAAAGACATCCTGTTCTTTTTCCATGTGGTTTTTCAGCTTCTTGCATATCTCTAATAAAAAAATAAAATCTTCAAAAACCCCGAGACTGCCCGAGAATCGGGGAAAAATTCAAATATCAAGAATGAAAAAAACAAACTATTCTTTTCCCGTTTTAACGTCACTCACAAGTTTGGGCCTGTAATACATACAGACTCCGAGTCTTCCGCAGCGCATCTTCATTTCGAGGTTGCATTCCGTCTCGTCCTTGCACAACAAGCATTCAGTGTCACCGTAGCAGCTCATTCTTCAGGATATTTGAAGCAGTAATCATCGTGTTCATCGTCTCTCATATATTGTCCTCCAGTTTTGAAAATCCGTTCAGTTTCGCTATCTTGGCCATCATCGCCTCCGCCTCTTCGCGTGTCTTCAAAATCAGCCTGTAGTCTTTGGGCAGCGAAAGATTAAGGCCTTCAGCGTGATCGCGCGTAAGCATCAGCCTTTCAAACCTTTCGTCGTTGCAGAGGAAGCAGCCGAAGCCCCTGATTGTTTCGTGGACCTGCAGGTAGCCTTTCCACTGCACGCCGTTTTCAAATTTGATGTATCTCATTTTTTCATGAATTTTGAATTGACAAAGAACAGTACGGCGACAGCGACGGCGGCGATGAACACCAGCGGGAAGCGGCTGCATCCCGCCGAGGTCTGTTTCCCTGCGTTCCTTTCATCTTCATAACAGACACTGTCTTTCACGACAGCCCCGGTGTCTGTCGTTGACAGCGAAGCCGTCTCTCTCGTGAAGGTGATGTCAACGCATTTCACCGTCCCGCCACACTGTCCTTGTACGGACAGCGAAGCCGCGCCTGATTTCCGTGGATAAACCGTATCGGCCTTGGCGGTGTCGGTTCTGAAGGCGGAGACATCGGGTCGGAAAAACTCGACGTGAACAGTTGCCGTCTCCGACAAAGAGCTCCACAGGCTGTCAAGCCTGCGGAGCTCCAGCGTCCCAACCGCGCTGCAAGACCGACGTTCTTCGGCCTGTACGCTTCTTTTCACGCTGCATGAGACGAAAAGCAAAAGAACAGCCGGAATCAAGAATACAAGATTTTTCCCCATACAATCAATTTTGATGCAAAAGTAAGGACAGCATACGACATCGGAGTGACAGGTCAACGCTTGTGTCTGCGCATCACCTCCTCCTCTTTTTTCGCTATCTCAATATGATGCTGCAAGGCTGAAAGCACGTCGTGCATGTTCGCTTTCTCGATTGCGTCGTTATCCTGCGGATGGCCGTCGTTGAGTATCAGCATGATGTTCTGCCGTGCCTTCAGCGGCGAGTATGAGCCGTCGCCATCGTCCCTGCTTCCGGCAAACACCAAGGGGTATTCGTCACAAAGCCACTGTTTGAAGCCCCTCCACCAGAGCTGCACCATAACGGCCTCTACTTCTGTGATTTCCTTCCGTCCCACGCCAAGGTCTGACATGGCTTCCAGCATTACGTTGATGTCGCCGGTGTCGGCGAAGCCGCACATAAGGGCGTCGGCGTGGAAATAGTCGCCGAAGGAGGTCGCGAGAAGCCGGGGGTTCACTTCAACGGGGCATGCGATGTCGCACGGCATATCATCGTAGAACCAGGCGAGCCGCTTGCAGAAGCTGGCGAGCTGCCACCCCTCAAGAGCGAACTCACGCCCGCCGGCGTCACGGAACTTCATCATTCCGTTCAGCGTCTCTCCATCCCGGCCTGGCGACGGCAGCATTGTCAGTCCGGCGAGCTTGCACAGCAGCGACACCTCCGACGCCTCGCGCGGCATCTCCAGAAGCGAGTGTTCGGCGAGGATGCGAAGCTGTTGAAGCGTAACCTCATGCCAGCCTGACGGTATTGTAAGTTCCACCCGCATCATGTGAAGTTCACTATTCTGCCGCCGTCAAGGTTGACATTCAGCGAACTGAAAGCGCTTGAGTTTCTGAAAGCCGGAAAGTCACCGGGGCTTGACATCATTATTTCCCTGGCACTGGCAGCTGCGCTGCGGGCGCGTCTGACCGCCCCGGCAGCCGACGCCACCGCAGCCACCTTGAGCTCCTCGATCGCACGGCGGTGGATTTCGAGCGTGTCGCCGTCGCGGAACAGCTCCAGCAGACGGTCAATCTCAGCCGGAGAGACGTAGTGTCCGGCGGTCTCCTTCATGCTTCTGTATAGAGACGGCAGTGCCGAATAAAACTCATCGTAGTCTTTGAATACGGGATGCCCCTGCACCGACGAACACTCCCTCATCGTAGGCATGAACGCCGCCGTCAGGCGTTTGTACTGTTCAGTGCCTCTCCAGCCGTCGTACAGCGCACTCCCATAGCCGCCGTCTTTCGTCGCCATGACGAGGTGGTCAACGAGCATATCGACATCGTTAGCGATGCGTTCCGGCATCATGCCGACAAGGCGGTCAACGCGCTGCGACGACGCCGGCGTGAAGTTGTCGTTCTGCTGTACTGCGAACCCGGCCTCGGTGAGCTGCATGTCCATCTCCGGGATTGCGTCGAGCAACGTCTTTCCCGCAATCACGCGGCGGCACAGTCGGCGCAGCGCTGCGTGGCTGTCGTCTTCCGTGTCGAACTCCTCTTCAAGTGCCGTTTCGATTTCCGCGCCCAAGACGCGCGACACGAGCCAACTCTGTGAACGGCGGAAGAAATCGGTGAAACGCCCGTTGGCCACAGTCATGTTCACCGACGGCAGGAATTCCATTGCCTCCGCCAGATTGCCAAGTATCATTGTGTCAAGTTGTTTTCGGTTTTAATCTCCCCCGACTTGCTCTGGTCGAGTGTGGTGAACAGGCTGTCCTGTATCACGATTTCAAGATTACTATCCCAGCCGTTAATCTGACGCACCACCGGCCACCACTGCAGAGCGAGGTACGCCATCGGCTTCGAGAGCGACTGCTTCATGATGAAGATCTCGCGGATGTTGCTGCCGGAGAGGCTGTTGGAGTTCTTGCCAGGCGTCGCGCCGATAAGCGACGGATGCACATCCATCGCGTATGAGATGATGTTCGCGCCGGTCTCGTAATCAGTAAGGTACTCCCCGCCGGAGATGTCGTTCTTGATGGTGTCTATCTCGATGTATTTCTCCATCGTCATCCCGTTGCCGTTGGGCATCAGGTGCTTCTTGGTGACGATGGCCTTCCCTGCATTCTCCTCACCCGCCAGGACATCGGTGATTTGTTTGACGACCTCGTCGTGAAGCTCGCGCCGTTTCTTGAAATCGTCACGCGGGATGCCCATCTGCTCTTCTTTCTCCTTGAAATATTCATCGGAGATGTATATGATGTGTTTCACGCCGAGGTTGTATTTCAGAATAGCCTTCTTGAGGTTCGGGATGCTGACGAGGTTGTCGTACCATCCGGAGCGGAAGACACTCCACCAGCTCGGATAAGAGTAGTAAGGGCGTCCGGGCGACGGAAGGTAAATCGGGAAGCACATGCGCACATCCTTGCCAAGCGCCAGACAGCGGCTGATGTCGGACACCGCGTTGTACTCGTCGATGACATACGATTTCTGTATGTCGTCATCCGTCGGGTACTCATCCCACTTGCTGGAATAGAGGTGTGAATTGATTCTCCTTTTCTTGTCGAGCCCCCATCGAGAGAACATCGCCTCGCGGTGGACGATTCCCGATATGCCGTTTCGCGTTCCGTCATCCATCTTTTTCCCGGCGATGAGAAGCGGGAATGAGTTCCCGAAATAAGATATGTCCGTCATTATCTCCATGAGCAGCAGCGGCACATTGTTCCTCATATACCATTCGTAGGCCTCACCGTCGAGAACTTCCTTGAATACTTTCGGACGGTTCGTCTCCGGGTCACGGACGACCTCAACCAGCTTCGGACCCTGACCGTAAGCCACTTTCCAGTTGAAAGTGGCGTTTGTACCCACAATTTCGGCGGCGTCAATCTTGCCCATCACACGCTGCGGAAGGTCGTTGTTAATGCCCCAGGGAGCGAGTGTGTGGCTGCCCGCAGTAATAGGGTCGAGATGTCTTTCATCGAACAAAGCCGATGAAGAGCTGCTTTTCAGGACTGCAATGGCGTCGCCGCAGGCGCAGACAGTGTCTGACAGCCATACAATCTGGTCAACGGAGCCTTTCATATAAAGACCTCCTCTCCGTTGATTTCGACAACACTCTTTCTTACAACCTTGCGGACGAGCCCCGACCCTTTCAGGCGGATGTTCATTGTCCTGCCGGAACTGTGGAAAGATGTGCAGCTGCATTCGTCAACCGCCACGAGTTCGCCGGTCTTGCTGACGAACTTGAGCGAGAAATTTCCAAGCAACTGCACAATCTCAAAAACTTTGCTTTCGTGAATCATCTTTTGTTTATTTTGTGCAAAAATACAAAGCCACCCACATCCGAGAGTGACACAAAACCGACAGCCGGGCGAGACAACAAGGTGAAACCCGGCTGCGGTTTTGTGTATTCATGCGAGTTCACAACTGACGATACCAAAAACCCTGAAACTCAACAAACAAACCGCCGATTTTAATAAAAAATCGGCGGTTTTACGTCGTTTGACCCCGCGCCGCCCTCACGAAAGAACGGCAATTGCATCGCCTTTTTGCGAAATATGCCGAAGCGGTTCGGGTTCGCTTCGTTGTTGTCGGTGGTCGGTGGTGCAATGCAATTGCAAAAAAAACGGAGCGGTCTCCGTTTGGATTCCGCTCCGTCATGGTTCTCGGTCGGGTGGTGCTAACTCATCAGCTCCGTCTCAATCTCCTCGACCTTCGCCGCAATCTTGCTGCGAAGCATCAGGACAAACTCCCTTATCAAGTCGGTGTTGCTGATTGCCACGACCTCGCCTTTGTCTCCGTATTGTTCCACGTCTTTGAGAAGTATGCGGAAATGCGGGTTGGTGAACTCGTCACCGTCAAGGCGTCCGAGTGCCTTTTCGAGTGCCTTGTCTGTCTCGATGAACTTCTGGCGGTGGTTGCAAAGTTCCTTCATGCGTTCGAGGTCTTCGAGACGCTTGTCGAGTTCCGCCTGTCGGCGTTCAATCTCCCTGCGTGTCTCCGCTTCCTTGTCGAGGATGTTTTTAACAACTTCGCCGACTGTCTGCGGTTGCTCCGTTGCTGGTTCTGCGGTCGGTGTTGCCTGTGCCGCTTCGTTGTTGATAACTCCGTTTTCTTTTGCTGCTGCTTCGTTGGCGGCGGCGTTCTGTGCCTTTTCGGCGTTTGCTTTTTTTGCCATAATTTTAATAATTTATTTGTTAATGAATGAGTTAATTATTTCTTTGTCTGAATGGGCGCCACCTGCGAGGCGTCAAACAGATGGCACACCGGGAAAAAGTCGTCTTTCTCTTCCTGGTCCTCTTCGTCCTCCGGTTTCGGTCCTATCTTTATGGTTCTCGGCGTACCCCATACCATATAGGACTCCTCTCCCCTCTTGACCTGGAAACCGAAGTTTTTCCATTGCTCGTAAGTCTTAAGTTCCGAAACATTGAATTTCTGTTTGTACCATTGAAGAAGCAACTTATTGACCGTAATTGTCGGGTCTTGCATAATCATTATCGCGTTGTCGCTTTTGAGTTTCTGCGATAATACTTTCAGTTGCTCCCTGCGCTCTTTCGCCAGTGCGCTGCGTGTTTCTTTCTTTGTTGCCATTGCTTTGTCTCCTATTTTAATTATTTTGTTTGTAGTACATATATTCTAATTGTCTGATTGATAAACCTGTTTCCGCTTGGAGCTGAAGAAGTTCATCATAATCCAAACCCTTAACGCTTGTAAAAGCCAAATCTCTGTAGTTCAATGTGTTGCTCATAATGTTGAATTTTTATTGTTAACTTTTGTTTTTCTATTCTTAGATTCTACTGAAGTGAGCCTTTTTTAAATTGAAACACTCGTTCGATGTATTTTTTTTTGAGATTCCATTCCCGTCATCTCTTCGTTTCGCCTTTTTACGCTGCAGAAAAGATAGTAGTGCGAGGCTTATCAAGGTTTTCTCAGAAAAAATACTACCCGCAGGGATGGAGATTTTTTCGGAAACACGAAGTGCATTGACCTTGAGAAGTAAGTCGCACGTAAATATCTTCGCAGCGGGAAAAGGCAGAAACAATGAAGAGATAGGGATGGATGGCCGGGAATAAAAGTACATCGTGAACGAGTTCCAATCGGAAAAGAAAATCGCATAAAATAAAGACCAATGATTCTAACATGCGGAATCAGGGCGTATGTGACATGTCAGTATCATTACCGCTCCATTCGTCGGATCTGTTCCGCAGAAACTGATGCAGACGAAAACGCCACCCAACATTTCTGTCAGGTGGCGAAAAACAAAAAAGAATGAAACAGACTACAGGTAGCTGAAATTGTCCGAGTCGTAAGGATATGTGAGGCATCCGAGATAATTGGTGTCCCAGGCGTCGGTGCCGTCGGTGCGAAGCTCCAGAGGCAGGTTGGTGTCGGTCTCGATGGTCTTCTCCCCCGATTTGTTCTTGCGCACGCCCTTGCTTCCGATCTGGATTTCCGTGAGGCTTATGGCCTGAAGGAGTTCCTCGTTGTTGTCGGCGTTGAACATCGGCAACAGTTCTTTCTGTCCGGAGAAACCGTCATTGATGATGCTGTGCTTGGCGTCGTGCCTCATCGGATTGCCAAGAGGGACGTCCTTCACCACCCATCCGTGCCTGGCGAATTCATCGTGGACGATGTCGTATGCACTGTGCCCGACCTCGACATAGCCGGTAGCCAATGCCGTGGAATCGAAATAATAAATAACCGTCTTGTTAAGATGCGACTCGTAATAATCGCAGAAGAGCTGTATCACTTCGCGAAGACGCTGCTTGTGCTTCGTGAAGAAGCTCTTCAGCGTCTTGTGGACATGCCCCTGTATCTGTGCCGCCACAAGCCAGTTGATCAGTGCGCCGTAGTCGAAAGAGACTGCGATTGGCTTGTGGCGGTCGAGGTCGGTGTCAAGCAGACAGTCGTAATGCTGCGCACGATAATCATTCAGCCTGCTGTTGTCGGTCGCGTGGTATGTGTGAACCTTGCGATCAAACGAGTCGTAGAACATTCCTTCCACCTTATCGATACGTCTGGTGAGGATTGACGTACGGAACACAAGCGGCGTGAGGTCACGCTCACAACGTTTCACATAGTCTGCGCCCACCACGGCGATATTGTCGAATATCGGACGCTCCTGATAATACAAGGCCTTGGACCGCAGCAGGTTCACCTGACGGCGCAGACGCGCCGCCTTTCGGCTGTTGTATGTGTTCGCCGTCTGAAGTTCCAGGCGGCGTATCTCGCACTCCATCGCAATGATGGTGTCGCACAGCTCCTTGTCGTACTCTTTCTCGTACTTCTTGACAAGCCACAATCCGTCCTTGCCGGTAGGCATGTCCGTGAAGAAATGCTTGCCCCACAGGTGAGGGTACTTCGCAGGGTCGTTGAACCAGCGGTCGGAGCCGCCGACAGCCGGGAAGAGTTCGTTGGAGAGCTTGTAGTAGTCAAGTCCCTTGGCCTCATCGCCGACGACCCAGTGCACCGTCATGGAGTTGGCCGACATGACGACCTCCTGCGAGATGATGACCATGAGCGTGCCGTTGGCGAACCACACCACGTCCTTGAGGTCCGACGGGCAGAACAGCGGCTCGCGGAATCCGAGGCGGGGGTCGGGGCGGTGCCCGATGACGTAATGCACGTCGCGGCGCCAGCCGAACTCCTCCATCGCCATCAGCGCGGCAGGGAGCGTCCGGGAGTGCGCCTGGCGGAACGACGACGCCACGAACACGCCGAGGCCGCCGGGCATCTCGAGGACGTTCTCCATTATGCGCATCGCCACAAGCCACGACTTGCCCCACCTGCGGCTGCAGATGTTCACCGAGTCGCGTGCGCTGCACAGCTTGTAGAGAAGCTGCCCCCTGTGAAGATAGACCTGTTTCATCCTTTGGCTTTTGGTCGGCAAAAATATGGGAGATCCGCCGCATCGTGGTGACGCGGCGGATTAGGGCGAAATATTTTCATCAAACATGCCGACTTACAGAATTTTTATGTAATTTTGCAACGATATCAGATGTCGATAGGAGCATGACAACTCGCCTTTGAGCGGGGGACGCACCAGCCTAAGCCTCGCCGCGGCGGGGCTTTTGATTTAGAATGAAATGACATTATTTTTCCCTGTCACAAAATAATAACCGTGGATTCCGTTTTTTTTCATTTCCTCAATTGCAGATCGCATTTTTGCATTAAAGCCGTCAAACTGGAAGACGACTTTGTTTGCACCTTGTTTGTTGACGGCGTTCTTTGCATATGTTAAAATGTTATTGGCACTTTTAGTACGCTTTAAATCGGCTTTTTGCCCATCAATTAGAATATCATAAGAGCCGTCAGAATGCTTCGTGTCATCAAGATGCACGACAGTATGACCATTTTTAGCAAGAACCTCACACATTGCTTTCTCTTTCTCATACTTGGCCATTTCATTCTTGCTTTTATGAGCCAACTCCAAACGGCTTTTTTCTGTCGATACTGAACCTCCTGTTTTTTTATCTTCAAAGGTTTTCGACATACCACCACCTTTACCAAATGATGCGCCTCTACCGCCCATAATGCCTTAATCTTTTAATAGTTTGATTAGAATAGAAGAAAACATCGATATCATCAAAATCAAATGATATTGGCTCTCCATATACGAGTATGGTTTTAGGGTGCAGTCTTTTAACAGCCTCAGACATACCAGCTTGCCAAAAACATTTTGAGACACGGTGTTTGGCGGCTCCCAATGTGCTGACAGCGACCATGCCGCCGGGTTCGATCCCGGAAAAGCAGAAATCGAACGTTCGAGGCTCCGCCCATTGCAGTGTCGGGATCACGTTCAGGCCTTGTTTCTGCCAGAAAGAGCCAATAAGGCGACTGCGATAGACGTTCCATATCTTCATGGCCAGCGGCATATCAGTGTAGAGGCTGAAATCGGGCGACAAGACGCATCTGAAAGGCCGAAGGAGTTCGGCGTACCTCGCCGGCGAACGCCACACCCTTTCAAACTGGTAGTCATCGACAAAGAAATGAACGGCTGAATCAGCATCACGGCAGCTCTTGGCCATGTTGAACGGTAGCATGTTCCCTGGCGGTTGTGAATAACCGCTCGAAATATCGGGGATGTCATATTTTCCTGACAGTCTGTCGGGAATGAGTTCCAGGTTCAAATCAGTCTTGCGCGTCTGTTTGTGTAGCGTTTCCATTGTCATCAACATCTTCGTAACAGACATCTTCGATTTGGTACTTGTGAAGCATTTTGTCGATTTCTTTTTGCGCCGCAGGCGAGACATTGATGCCGATGGCGGCGGGGTCAACGACGATGTTGACCTGTCCTATTTCGAGGTAACGCTGCGCATCGATGATCTCGCCCTCGTCGATGTTCGTGGCGAACGCCTTGGAAAGCGTGTTCGCTATTTTCGTCAGCGCGTCACTTTTCTTAAAATCCTTGGCCATCGCCGCGATGTAGGCTTGCTCGCAAAGGAACTCGATACGCTGGCGCACCCAGTTCTTGTGCGAGGACGCCACATTGCCCAGAGCCAGGGCTGAATACTGGATAATCTTGTAAGCCTGCACCTTCGAAACCTTGTATTCATTGATGAGGTAGTCGCGGAGGCTGACCCTGCTTATCATCGGCTTCTGGAGCTGCAGGTTGTAGCAGTCCGTGACCTGAAGCAGCAGTCGCTCCTGGCTGTCGGTGAGGGCTTTGCGCTGCCCGGCAGGGAGGAACATGTTGTTCACTATCATCTCGAAATTCTCGTCACGCATCTTCGTCAATCTGTTGGTCTGACATATATTCCTTCATTTCCTGAAGAGCCTGCGGGCTGCCCTTCAAAGCGAAAGCACGGGAGTCGAAGCGCAGAAGTATCCGTGTACGCAGTTTGCCTCTGTTGTATGCCTTTGAAATCTCCGATTCCTTATTCATGGTGATCATGTTCCGGAGCTGGCCGGCATCCATGCCTGTGAACATCGCTATCTCGCTGATGGTGAAAAACAGGGATGCGAGCTGTTCTACCTGTTCCTCAATCTCCAATTCTGAAAGACTGTTCAAGAATTGTTCTGACATCGGCGCGTATTTGTCCGATTTCTTCTGGTCTGTCTGTTGCATAGTAACATTCGTTTCTGTAGTTGTTTGTCGCGTTCGCCGATGTTATGACCGCCACAGCGTTGCAATTGCTTTCTGATAAGTACAGCTTTGCGTGGCTGTCGGTCAGGTACGACTCGTCGGCGACACGTTCTATCTGCATCAATTTCTCCCTGTGTCTGACCATGACATCATTGTCAAGCACGAGAGTAATGTGCCGCACGTCCATTTCATTTCTCAACTTCAAAAGCTGGCGAAGCCAGCCGTCTGTAACCGAATATGAGAAGATTGTCAATGAGCTTCCCGGACCTGTCATCCCGACGATCTGCCGCAGGATGTTCATGGAGTTCTGGCGGCAGACCCTGACGCCGGGGATTATTATAGGTTCGTCCGTCATCCGATTCTGATTCCTGCTGCCTGCATCTTGGCTGTCAGTTCATCAGAGAACACAAGTCCACACGCGAGCATCTCATCGACACGGTGCTGCACTTCCACGATGTCGCCGTCGGTGAGTGAAGGCTTTGCCAATTTCCTTGAGATGTAGGCGCGATAAGTTGACTCCTTGAACGACGGCGAAGGCTTAGGATTCAGCTCTTTTTCCGCCCCGTCTTTTCGGGTTTCAAAACGTTCGATTTCAGCGTCGATAAGTTCCCAGAGGTCTTTGATTTCATCGTCAAGGCTGAGTACGGCGGCACGGTATTGCGCCCTTTCGCCGTTGTGTTCCTCGCCTTCAGGCACCAGCCTCATTTTCAGGTGCATCTGCTGCATCAGCCTGTATTTGTCCTGCTTTTTCAGCCACAGACTCTGCGCCAGCTCTGTCGGCATGTCCTCATAGCGCGTGTATCTGTGGCTGCGGACATCGGCCACTGTCACGGCTTCCCCGTTCTCATCTGACGGATTCCGCGGGTCTTCAGATTCCGACGGCGTTTCCGAAGGCTGCCGTGCCTGTTCCTGATGCTGACCGGCTTCAGACGGAGCGTTTCCGGCGGCGCCTACCGACGGCGGCATCTTGCTCTTGAGAAGCTGCATTACTCCAGGCATGCGCAGCATCCTGTTCATCTCACTGTGCAGATACCCCTTGTTGTGCGTGCGCACGATGTGCTGCACAACTCCCGGAGAGGCGTTGCACATTGTGAGGACGGCCACACCCTCATCGAAGGTGCAGCCGTCAAGGTCACGAAGCAGTTGAATGTCGGTAATCATAACTGCTATGTTTAGGGATTGCCCCCTGATCCCGCAGGAGTGAACGTTCCTGTTGAACAATTCAAAGAGCCTTCATCCGTCACGATGTTACCGGCATAAGTCGGCAACGGTGTCGTGTCCGGGCATTCTATCTCTATCGTCACGCCTTTCGCCGACCCCGCCGAGTCGCCGCTGTCGCCGTTAGGGGTGACGGTGGCGCGGTAGTCGGGGTTGCCGATGACGTAGTATTTCCCGTCATGCTTGACGATGAACACGAAATCGCCGTTGGATGCGTATTTCGCGAAGGCGCGTATCTCATTCGTGATTTTCGGATAAGACAGCGAAGCCTTGTTTACGACCACCTTGCAGTCCGTCTCGCCCTGGTACTCCCAGCTGATCTTACCCTTGCCCTGCGTGCTGTACAGCTTGTGGAACTTCTTTCCCGATGCGAGGGTGAAGTTTCCGTCAAGTTCAACGTATTCGTCGGTGTCGGAGGCGTCGTCGAAGTCCTCGTTAATCGTCGGCCACACAGTGATGTGCGACTTCGGGATGAAGTACACCACATCACTGATACCTGAAGGATTGACCGAAGCTATTTTGAAATTTATATTTGATAAATCCATATTATCTCCTTTTATTCAGTTAATCCTTTGCCTTTCAATGCGATTCGCAGGTCAACGTCATCGGTTGTGTTCTTCACGTGCAGGACGGCGGTCTTGTTGCCGGCCGATGTCGTCGGCGTGAAGGTTATTGTCAGCTCCTTGCCTTCAGGCGCATTGGCGTCGGAGGCGGATACCGAATTGGACGAAGAGGTGAACATAGCGGCGTCAGCACCTTCCACCGTCACTTCTGTCGCGGAAGTCAGGTTGAAGCCGAAGAGTTTTACGGTCGCCGTCTTGCTGGCAGCGAGGACAGTGTCGTCAAAGACGATTTCGTCCATGTTGGAAAGCATGTACACGTCATCTGACTTCACAGTGCGTGAGGCCACGAAGAGGAATTCAGGCTCTACGCAAGCGAACTCGACTCCCATGTAGATTTTCACGTGCATCTGCACTACGTTGGGATTGTCGGGGCGGCGCACCTCAAATGTGGTGTCTTTCGGCAGTGTGTCGAGACCGATTTTCATGTTCTCCTGCACGGTGAGGAAGCAGTGTGCTGTACCGCTCATTCCTGGAAGAGCTACAATCTCGACTTTGTTGTCAGTCCCGTGCAGGTACTGCTGGTTTGGCACACCGGCGAAGTTGCCTGATCCGAAGCGGTTGGAGTACCACACATTGTACATTTCCTTCTCTTTGCTCGAAACGCAGAGTTTCAGCTTTTTCTTTGAGTCGCCCTTGAGGCCTTCCGAGGCCAGTTTGTACATCAGGAAGTATTTGTCACCTATGTTGTATTCTGTGACGGTTCCGAGGGTGACGAAGTTCTTCTTGGATAGAGAGATTTTCCCGGCGGCCTTTTCTGCGGATATGATGGTGTCGAATCCGTCGAAGCAGTCGGTGCTGTCCGTTCCGTCTGCCACTCGGACGCCCTTGAAGATTGTGTCGCACAATCCGCGGCAGGCGGCCTTCATCTCTTCGGAGAGAACACGGCGGACGATAGGAAGATCTATCTTGTCGGCATCGACAGGTGTGCCGAAGATAGTTGTGTAAAGGTTTTCAGGGTCGAACTCCTCAAGGAGTTCAACAGGATATGTCTCCAAAGTGCGGGCGAGGATTTCACCTGTACCGGATACAACCTTCTCGGAATGGTAGGGGCGGAATTTGCCTGCCGGTTTTATAGTGGCTTCAGTCTCCTTCCCTTTAAGACTCGTGATCAGACGCATGTGCTTTGTCACCTCCTCTATGGAGACGAAAGGCAGAGCCATGACCTCCTTGCGGAACCTGTGGCTCGAATTGACCAATTCTTGTGCGATGGTCGTCGTGTTTACAGTTTCAGACATTTCTAATTGATTTTTGGTTATTAAAATTAAATTTCTCCGTTGTAAACCTTGCGGGCGTATTCAAGAGCCTCTTCATCAGTGGCTTCTTTGAAATCGTCCGTCGGTTTGGCAGGGTTTCCGTTGTGAACGGTTTCGGCTGGTGTTTCGTCATTGTCGCCGCCTTCCAACGTCTCTTCGAGTTTTTTGATGCGTGCATCCTTGTTGGCGACATCCCTTTTTAGGTTGTCGCGCTCCTGTGTCAGTTGCGCAATCAAGGCTTCTTTTTCCGCAACCTTTGCGGCGGAGGCCTTGAGTGAATCACGCTCCTGTGTGAGTGTGGAGACTGTTGTCTCGCCATGTGCGATACGAGAATCGATGTCACTCAACTGGGTCTCATTGAGTGTGACTGTGCCGTCAACACTCTGGAGGTTGCTGCATGACTCGATTGACTGAAGATGTACTAATCCTTCCATGGTCGTGATTTTAATATTTGATAATTCAATTGATTTGCTTACTGCATCCTTGAAGCAGCCGATGCTGTCAACCAGCGAGCCTACGACATCCTGGGCGTAATAGGTTCTGCCTTTGCGCTGCTCTTCGGTGCTGTCGGGGCGGTTAGCCTTCACATCATTTCTGAAATCTTCGGCAAGCGGGTTAAGCACTTGCTCACGT
>JAUNNU010000013.1 GCA_030537295.1 Bacteroidia bacterium | reverse complement strand
ACTGAAAACGCCTCAACTCACCGACTAAGAAAAATTTTTCTTGCGTATATCATTAAATATTAGTACTTTTGCAGCCGAAATAAAAATCAATTGCAATGGAAGAATATAGGTCAAGAATTGCGGACAAAATTTTAGAAGAACAGCTTGAAGCATCAGGTGCCGTAGTCATTCAGGGAGCCAAGTGGTGCGGCAAAACAACCACTGCCGCGCATCACGCAAAAAGCGTCTTATACATGGACAATCCCGCAACGATTGGGCAGAACATCCAGCTTGGAAAAACGAATCCGCAGCGTCTTCTCGAAGGTGAAACGCCCCGTTTGATAGACGAATGGGAACTCGTGCCTGAACTATGGGACACGGCACGTTATGAAATTGACCACCGGCCATGCCACCAAGGGCAGTTTATTTTCACGGGTTCTGCTGTTCCAAAAGAGAAAGAAAAAAGCAAAATCTGGCATTCCGGCACCGGCCGTTTCGCGTGGCTCACCATGCGCCCGATGTCGCTGTGGGAATCGGGAGACAGCAGCGGCGATGTGAGTCTCCAGCAACTTTTCAAAGGCATCGTTCCTGACGGGATGTCGTCAATAAACCTCGACCGTTTGGCATATCTGACATGCCGCGGCGGATGGCCGGAGACATTGAAAATGAAGCAGAACGCCTCTTTGAAAGTTGCTCAAAACTATTTGGACGGCGTACTGAACAGCGATATTTCAAGAGTCGATGACATCCAGCGCGATGCAGATTTCATGCGGCGAATCGTGAAAAGCCTGAGCCGTCATCAAGGCGGACAGACAACGATAACAACGATATATTCCGACCTCACCGCCAACGCACAACCGAGCATGACTGACGAGACCGTGGCTGAATACATCAAGATTTTAAAGAAGATTTTTGTTGAAGAAGACATGCCCGCATGGAACCCGAATCTTCGCAGCAAAGCCGCAATCAGAACAGGCGAGACACGTTATTTCGCGGATCCAAGCATCGCAACAGCCGCTTTGGGACTCGGCCCCGATGACCTGATAAACGACATGGAAAGTTTCGGATTTTTGTTTGAGACATTGGCAGTGAGAGACTTACGAGTTTACTCCGATGCCTTGGGCGGCAACGTCTATCATTATCGCGATAGCAACAAACTCGAATGCGACGCTGTGATACATTTAAGAAACGGACAATATGGTCTCATAGAAATAAAGATTGGCGGAGACATCTGGATTGACAAAGGTGCGAAATCACTGTTGTCGCTCGCTAACATCATCGACCCGACACGGATGAAAAGCCCCGCTTTTATGATGGTTCTGACAGGAATCGGCGACTATCCTTACAAACGTGACGACGGCGTGTTTGTGGTGCCTATCGGTTGCTTGAAACCGTAGTTTCCTCTTTCTTCTCTTCCGTTTCAAATTGATTACGACACTTCCCGCCACCGCACACGCACTTCGCATCGGGGTCGAGCGAATGTGCGCACTTGCGCTCAAATTCGCCGTCTTTTTTCACAATCATCTTGATGCCTATCGACGCAAACGCCAGAAGCACAAGAAATAATGTCGGAAGCAGAAACGCCCAGTAGTTCATGGTTAAGGTGTTTAAGGTGTTTGAAGAATTTTACCACCTGAATTCCTCAAACTCCTACATACCTTAAATACCTACATACCTTAAACTCCTATTCTAACGTAATCAAATAATAATTCTTCTTTCCTTTCTGGACAAGGATATATTTCCCGTTCAGGAGGTCGTTGTCGTTGATGACTTTCTGGTCGGTGACTTTTTCCTTGTTGATGGAGACGCCGTTGCCCTGAAGCATCTTGCGAGCCTCGCCTTTCGACGGGAAGACGTTTGTCTGGACGAGAAAATCAATGATATTAACGCCTTGAGCGATAGCGTCTTTCGGGAACGATGCCTGCGGAACGCCTTCGAAGATGCTCAACAACGTCTGTTCATCGAATTTATGAAGTGCCTCGGCGGTTCCTTTTCCGAAAAGGATCTGCGTCGCCTCTTCCGCCATTTCGAGATCCTCTTTTGAGTGGACTATTGTTGTAAGTTCGCGTGCGAGTGTGCGTTGCAGCTCGCGGAGATGAGGTTCGGCAGCATGACGTTCAATCAACGCATCGATTTCCTCCTTGCTCAACAGCGTGAAAATCTTGATGTATCTTGCTGCGTCCTCATCGGTGCAGTTCATCCAGAACTGATAGAAAGCATACGGCGATGTCTTTTCCGGGTCGAGCCAGATGTTGCCTTTCTCGGTCTTGCCGAACTTACCGCCGTCAGCCTTGGTGATGAGGTTGCATGTGAGTGCAAAGGCTTCCTTGTCGGCGCCGAGTTTGCGACGGATGAGTTCCGTGCCGGTGGTGATGTTGCCCCATTGGTCGGAGCCGCCCATCTGCAACTTACAGCCTTTATGTTCAAACAGATAGAGGAAGTCGTAACCTTGAACGAGCTGGTAGCTGAACTCGGTGAACGACATTCCGTCGCCTTCGCCGTTGAAACGTTTCTTCACCGAATCCTTGGCCATCATGTAGTTGACGGTGATGTGTTTGCCGATGTCGCGGATGAAATGCAGGAATGTATAATCTTTCATCCAGTCGTAATTGTTGACGAGTTCGGCGCGGTTAGGCTGGTCGCTGTCGAAGTCGAGGAACTTTGCGAGCTGTTTCTTGATACAGGCTTGGTTGTGTTGTAAAGTCTCGTCGTTCAACAGGTTACGTTCCGCCGACTTTCCTGAAGGGTCGCCAATCATGCCTGTGGCGCCGCCGAGGAGGGCGAGCGGTTTATGTCCCGCAGCCTGAAAATGACGGAGCATCATGATGCCGCAAAGGTGTCCGATATGCAATGAGTCGGCTGTCGGGTCGATGCCGAGATAAGCCGTTGTCATTTCTTTCTTTAACTGTTCTTCTGTGCCGGGAGTCATGTTATTCAACATCCCACGCCAGCGCAATTCTTCTACGAAGTCTTCTTTCATCGAATGATATTTGTATTAATCCTGAAAAAATTTTTTGCAAAAATAATGATTTTTTGAAAACAAAAACACTTAATACGAAATAGATTTGTCATAATCTACGAGAACGACTTTCACATGTCCGTCGTGGCACATCTCACGCGTGAGGTTGGCATTTTCCACAGTAAAATCAGCAGGTGTATGCCAAAGATGAATGTTCATTTCAGGGAAAAATCTGGTAAGCGGATGCCACATCCTGTATTCGGCGCTGAGCGCATCGGGATTGACATCGGCGATAATTCTTGAATATTTATTCAGCCACTGTGCCGTGTCGGGATTGCTTTTCTCGGCCATATTATCGACCCACAACGATGTCATGATACCCTTGGTGCGCGCCTTCTTAAGGGCGCCGCCATCCCAGCTCTCAACGAAAAATCTGTTGCCAAACCCATACAGTTCGGCCAACGACAAAATTGTGTCGCAGATGGCGTCAGCATTATCATACAGGTTTTTCACATCCAACCAATAATACACATCTCCTGGATTATCAACCATTTGCAGATATTGTCTGAAAGTGAGGCGCATCTTGTCCTTTTCAACGTCATGGCTCACGAACAGCTCGCCGGAGTCAATGTCGTAAGCCAGATCGACTTCGATGCCGTCGAACAATTTCTTTTTCACGTTGGCCTGCTCGGGACTGTTCACGCGGTGAGCCCATATTTTTGATTTTGGATATGCAAAGCCTGTCGATATATCTATATTGCTCTGAACGTTGGTAATCCCCATCTTCAAATCGCCCCAATTCCAAAGATAAATCATCAGATGCGAGCCGTTGGAGCACCTGTAATTGCTCCTTTTAATCGTCTCGGTGTATTCGTAATGCTTCACCAACTCATCGAACGACCTTATCTCGTTACAGCCATAATAAACAGTTTTTCCGGTCACGTCAACGATTTTGGTGACAAGTGCCAATGAAAGCCCCTCCTTTGCGTCCTTTTCCTCAAAAAGAAAGTCCAGACTGAAATGAACTTTGAGTGCGTTGTAATCCGCATCCAAGGGCAAATCAACGACCGTAAGCGGGAAATCACTATCTGTGACGATGGTATCGGTCAGCATAACAGATTGATTTTCAAGCCTCAACCATTCAAAGGCATCATGGCTGTCGGACCATATAAGCAAATCGTTGTCGCACACATACTTATCCATTGCCTTATAAAGTTTGAACAGCGACATCATTCTGTTGCCGGAGTCGAATGCCTCAACGAGTTTCAGCTGATTGTCAACGTATTCAATTTTATATACGTTACCGTTGTCAACATAGTAATCGTGATAAAGCATGTTCACCATATTGCGTGACGCATCCATTTGCGGCGAGAATGTTGTGCTTTGGAACATCGAGGCGGTGTCAAGGCCGGAATTGAGCCATGAAACTTCATCTGGCACCGCCATGTCATATCTATGTGAAAGCAGATTCACCAACGATGGCGCCACGTCACGATGGCTGGCCACAGCCGGGAAATACCTGTTTTCCTTAAGCATCGGCGACCATATCAGCAACGGCACATGATACTTTTCAAGCACATAATTGTAAAGATAGTAGTTATGGTCGCCTGTGATTATGAAAATTGTATTTTCAAAGCCGGGCTTGTCGCGATAGGCGTTGAATATTTGTTCAAGTGCCTCATCCACATAGAGATACGAAGCCGTTGACAAAGCATCGTAATAATGCGTTTTACCCTCATCGGATGTCATCTTTGAATATTCATCCATGTATTTATCCCTGTCAGGATAATCCCAGGGCATGTGGCTCGTAAGCGTCATATAAAGGTCAAAACGTGGAGTTTCCGACTGGAAATCAATGCATTTAGCTGCTTCCGAGAAGAGAAATTTGTCATACAGACCCCATTCGTTGCGCTGATCGGACGAGGCGTATCTCTCGGCGAAGTACTGTGACCCGCCGTTCAGCTCAATAAAATCCGACATATTGTCGAAGTCGGCCTTGCCTCCATAGTAAAACGAGAATTTGTATCCGTTGTTTTTCAATATTTTAGGCAGTGAATTGAACTCCGGGGCGTTGCGTTTGTAAGCCATGAAGCCCTCCCTTCCGAACGGCAATGCGCCGAACAAAGCCGGCAGCACACCCGCCGTGCGCTGCGACACCGACATACAGTTGAGCCAATACAGCGAATGGTCGGCAAGCGAATCAAGAAACGGCGTCGTCGAGATGTATTTGCTGTACCTGCCGCTGTTTTCACGCCCAAGACCTTCAACGACAATCATCACAATGTTCGGCTTCTCGTCACCGAGATCAAAGAAACGCCCCAGAACATCGTCGTCATTTTCTTTGTGCAAAAAAGGAAACTCCGCCTCAACAAATTCATTTTCAAGAAAATATGAACGGAATTTATCCAAATCATCGGCCGGAACGCCGTTGTCGAAATTATAATCATCCTGCCAACTCTGCCCGAACGACTTCAGAAAATAACATATCTTGTCAGACTGCTCGTAATAGTTCGGGTTATTGACCGAAGAATCGTAAAAGACAACTCTCAGAATGCAGCATACAACAAACGCAGACATCAGGCAGACAGGTGTCATCTTCCTGATTTTCAATTTATTCTTGCTTAAGAAAAAAAGAAACACCGGCACTATGGCGATGCATATCCACATCCACCAGGCCGTTGTCTGCGACGATGAAATTATTTCAATAATCTCTTCTATTGAGTACATGAAGAAAACCCTGTCGAGTGGAATGCCCGCCTGCGAGTAATATCCGACGAGAAACATGGCGACAAGGGCGATTACCGCATATAGCCACCTGAAAACCAGCAGCGTTTTCTTCTCCGACAGTCTTGAAAAAAAGTAAAACGGCACGGCGACGACCACCGATGCTAACGTCAGATAAACGAAGTCGAAGCACATTCCGAGCAGGTTGTTGACGAAATGCGAAAATAAGTCACCGAAATAATACGTGACGAACAACGTTTCAAACAGACGTGTCAAAACCACCGTAATCGCGGCCCAAATCGTCAGACTCAAAAATCCGTGCAATGGTGACTTATCATCTATCAACATGTTGCTCAACATCCCGCACCGATGCGGCTTTTGCATGAAGTTTTCTTTCATCAATTTATTTTTGAATTTTTCGCAAAAATAGTCAAATTTGCCAGATATGTGAAAATTTTTTATAACTTTGCAGACTGAAAAAAGAAAAACATCAATATGGTATTCAGCAGCAACATATTTCTTTTGTATTTCCTTCCGATCTTTCTCGTATGCTACTTTGCATGTCCGAAGAAGTTCAGAAACTACATCATCCTCCTATTCTCAATAGTTTTTTACGGTTATGGGGCGCCGGATTTCATCCTTGTTCTGCTCGGCTCGACAATTGCGAACTTCTTCCTTGTGAAATTGATGCACAAGACAGAAAAACATACGCTGAAGAAATTTTACTGCGGGCTTGCAATAACCGTAAGTCTCGGCCTTTTGGTCTATTACAAATACGCCAACTTCCTGGTTGACAACATCAATGCCTTGACATCATTATTCGGATGGAACGCCGTCACTTTGGCGAAAGTCATGCTTCCGATCGGAATTTCATTTTTCACTTTCCAGTCGATAACCTACGTCATCGACACCTACCGAGGCAGCAACGAACCAATGAAAAGACTCAGCGACTACATCGTCTATATCATGATGTTCCCGCAGCTCATCGCCGGTCCAATAGTCAGATATTGCGACATCGAAAGTGAAATACGCGAGCGCAGCTACAGCGCGGAACAATGTCTGCAAGGTTTATTCCGTTTTGTCATCGGTCTCTCAAAGAAGGTATTGATTGCCGATGTCATTGGCATTCAGGTTGACAAGCTTTTTGCCACCGACTTCGCCGTGATGGACAGCGGCACCGCATGGATCACGATTGCGGCATACACGATGCAGCTTTATTTCGACTTCGCTGGCTATTCCGACATGGCCATCGGACTCGGAAAAATCATGGGGTTTCACTTTCCGGAAAACTTCGACAACCCGTATAACTCACGCAGTATCACAGAGTTCTGGCGCAGATGGCACATCACGTTAGGCTCATTCATGCGCAATTACCTTTACATCCCGCTCGGCGGCAACCGAGTCTCAAAGCCGAGGATGTATTTCAACCTTTGGATTGTGTTTCTACTTTCCGGCCTCTGGCACGGCGCAAGCTGGAACTTCGTCATCTGGGGCGCATATCACGGATTCTGGCTCGTGCTGGAGCGCATGGGGCTGAAGAAGTTCTATGAGAAAATCGGGAAGGTGCCGAGTGTGCTCATCACTTTCATCATCGCAATGGTCGGATGGGCCATCTTCAGAATCGAAGACCTCGGGCAATGCTGGACTTTCATCTCAAGACTTTTCGCCTTTGATTTCCAGTCAATTAGCAATGTTTACGACTCACAATTCTTCACAACGCTGATCGTTGCACTCGTGTTTTCGTTCATCACCCTCTTCCCTTTCGGGAAGAAACTGCAAGACACTGTTTATTACAAAGAACATTCAGTTTCAGGCACAGTGGTGGCGTGGGTCTTCGCAATGTTCATGATGTTTTTCTGCATCGCATCCATCAACGCAGTCGGTTTCAGTCCGTTCATATATTTCAGATTTTAATTTTCCATGAAGAAAAATATCTATAACATATTGTTCTGCTTGACGTTAGCCATGATATTCATCATAATGGCGCAGACGTTCTGGCATCCGTTTGAAACGAAACCGCTGAAAAACGACAAGGAAAAAACCGAAGCACCGCAATTCAGTTTCGCAAGTTACAAGGACAATTCCTTTCAAAAGTCTGTGGAAGACTATCTTCGTGACAACTACGGTTTCAGGGAATTCGGCGTGCGTCTCTACAACCAATACCGTTACAGTTTTTATAAGATAACATGCAACAGTTTCTTCGCCCCCGGCAAAGACAACTGGATGTTTTACTTCCCCGGCGTGAAAGATTATTACGGGCTTGAGTTTCATTCTCATTTCAAGACAAACGAAGAATTAACCGAATACATTGACGGTCAAGTCGATATGCTCAATGAGTTGAGGTCGATATTGAAAAATGACTACGGAATTGAGCTGTTGTCGTTCATCGCCCCCGACAAGCCTTTCATATATCCACAACATCTTCCGGAGATGGAGAAAGACAGCACGACACTCAACGCCGCCGACTATTTCACGAAAAGATTTGAGGAGACTGGCTTCCCGAACATCAATCTGATTCCATGGTACAAGGAGATTGCCGACACCTCATCACGGAACCTTTTCATGCCGATGGACTCGCACTGGACTTTCGCAGCCGTATATGCATACGATTCGCTTTTCCGTTTCATGAACAGCCTCAACGACTTCGGCATCCCGAAGATGAAAATCGACAGTATCACCGAAACCAAATACGAAGGGCGTCAGGGTGATGAAGCGACACTCAACCTCCTTTTCAAGGTTCCCAACGACACGCCGAAATACACCGCACACGTTTCAGTTGAAAGCGACGGCCAAAACAGAAAACCCAAAGTGCTGTTTGTCGGCGACTCGTTCATCTTCGCATTTGAATACATGCCCGCGAAAAAAGGACTCATTTCATATTATGAAAACTGGTTTTACTACGACCGCGCTTACAGAGGCTTTGCTAAAAAAGAAGACAAAGTCAGCAATATCAATCGGTTGAGAAGCATTTTAAACGCCGACTTCATCGTCGTTTATTCCGTCGGATACCAATGGTATGCAGGCACAAGAGGTTTTGTTGAAGATGCTTTGAAAAGCATAAAAGACCCGCAGCAGGTGAAAGTGTCGCTTCTTATGAACGAAATTGAGAAAGACACCGAAAAGATGAAAGTCATCGAAGCCAACGCCAAAAACGAAAACATTTCCGTGGAGAAAATGCTTGAACTTGAAGCGAAATCAATTATTGGAAGTCAGAATGATGAAAAATAAAAACATAACATACATCATACTTTTTGTGATTTTTGTGGCGGTGCTGGCGCTTCCGGCCTTGCAGACACAATTCAAATTATTCGAGCTAAAACCTCTAAATGGCGAGACGGAGCCGGTGGAAATCGTACCGACATTTGAAAATTACAAGAGCAATGTCCTTCAGAATCAAATAGATGACTATCTTAAAGAACATTTCGGATTCCGTGAGATCCTGATTCCGTATTACAACCAATATATCTGGGATGTCTTCAACAAGATTGAGAACAACGGCATTTTCCTTGGCAAGAACAACTGGCTGTTTTTCTACGAGCATCTGTGCGACCAATTCGAGTCGCTGACTTACAAATACGCCGACAGCGGCGAGGAGATGACTGCCATTTTTGAGAGAGACGCAAAAGCGACTTATTATCTTCAAGAAATCCTGAAAGAATACGGCATCACGCTTTTCATCGGAATCGCGCCGAGCAAGAACGAACTTTACCCGGAGTTCCTGCCCGAAAACAAACGATTCAAACACACCGGAGGCGTATGGGCTGACGCTTTTTACACGAAGAGATTCAAGGAGTTAGGTGTAAACTGCCTCGATTTCAACACAATTTACAAAGGACTTAAAGACTCCGTTGACTATCCCTTGTTCTACAAATCAAGTTCGCATTACAGCATGATTTCGGCAGCTTACGAGACCGACACCCTGATAAAATACATGGAATCGATAAGCGGTTTGAACATACAGAACGTCGAGTTCGACGAACCGCATGCAGGTGAGGCCCGGAAAATTGACAAAGACATGGAAAAGCTCTTCAATCTGATAAGACCAATTGAAGATGCCGAATATAAATATCTGAATGTCAAGACGATACACGATGAAACCGCCGCAAAACCGCATTGGCTCACCGTCGGCGATTCGTTCTTCTGGAATCTCATCAACTCAATTCCTCATGCGGAAATATTCAACGGGACACCGTTCTGGTATTACAACAAAGAGGTTTATTTTGACCCCGGCCATAAAGACGTCTCTGAAGTCAATCTGCTCGAAGAATTGCTCAAGTCTGACATCATAATGATTTACTGGTGTCCGATAAATCTTTACCGTCTCGAACACGGATTCGTGATAAACGCATTGATATCATTATGTTACGAAGACAATTATCTCGAAGAAAAGAAAAACAAAATCGTCCAGAACATTAAAGCCAATCAGGAATGGTACGATGCCGTCATCAAGCAGGCCGAGAAGAAAGGCATCAGTATGGAACAAGCGCTGAACGACAACGCCGACTACACGATGAAAGAAAATTACGAGGAATATTTTCCTGAGATTTTTGGTGATTCCGTCCCGGCAATACGCAACAGCAGAATCAAGAAACTGGCGGAGGACAAAAAACAAAGATAGCCGACACAAAGATGCCAGCTATCAATAACCATATCTACAACAAACTAAAAAGTTTCATTCTTCGCTCTCCGCATCCTCAATCGGATATGCTTCGCATTGAATGTCAGCGTCATTCTCGTCTTTCATCGAAAGCAGTGTCTGACGTGCCTCGTCGTTTTCCGGGTCGAAAATCTCGTACACTCCGATTTTTTGATCTTTATAGCTTCCGTCGAAGATTTCAAATTTCTCAAGTTTGCATTCGAGCGGTCCGTTGAAAAGCTCGATTTTCTTTGACGGTTTGAGGCCGATTTGTTTCATCGAGTCTTTGTCAGAGCTGATGATCCAGGCCGAGAAGCCTTTGAAATGCTGTTTCAATGCGTCGCCGATGCCTTTATAGAGTTTGACGATGTCGTCTTCTTCGAGGCGTTCGCCGTAAGGCGGGTTGATGAGCATTACGCCGCCGCCTTCAGGCGGTATGAGTTCGAACATATCCTGTTTGCTGAGGTTGATGTCGTGGCTCAGATGCGCCGCGGCGATGTTCTGGCGTGCGATGTCAACCGCCTTTGCGGAATGGTCGGAGGCGAATATTTCGAAGTCGAAGTCACGGATTGCGTCGTCGGCCTCGGCTTTCATCTTGTCCCACGTGCCTTCCTCGAAGTCGTGCCACGACATGAAGCCGTAGCTTTCGCGGAAGTAACCCGCCGGGATGTTCATCGCTGCCATTGCAGCCTCAATCGGGATGGTGCCGGATCCGCACATGCAGTCAACAAAGTTGCAGTCGTAATCCCAGCCGGTGAACTTGATGAGAGCGGCGGCCAGGACCTCGTTCATCGGAGCCTTATCAACGATTTTACGGTATCCGCGTTTGTGAAGCGAGTCGCCGGAGCTGTCTAAAGAAAGCGTAACCTTCTCGTTTTCAATATATACGTTTATCCTAAGGGTCGGGTTGTCAACATCAACCGAAGGACGGGCGCCAAAATGCTGACGGAACTCGTCGGCGATAGCGTCTTTCACCTTCAAAGCCACATACTGCGAATGCGTGAAATACGGCCCGCTCGCCACTGCGTCGATGGCGAAAGTCTCATCAAGGTTAAAAAAATTGTGCCATTCAATCTTCGCCACATTGTTGTAAAGCGCGATTTCGTCACGCGCAACGAACTTCGCCACAGGCTTCAAGATACGCAACGCCGTGCGGCAGAGATAATTCGCCTTGTACATTATCTCGTTGTCACCTTCAAATGACACCGCCCTGTACAGTTTCTCCACGTTTTCGGCACCGAGCGCCGTCAGTTCTTCCATCAATAAATCCTCAAGACCCGCCATGGTCTTGGCAACCATTTTAAATTTTTCTTCCACTTTATTTCCCTTTAAATTTCATCATTGCAAGCCGCATCACGCAAGCTCAAAATTTTTGCAAAAATACGGTTTAAAACAATATCTTTGAAAGATTTATTCGATATTTCCCAACAATATTCCATCGAGCTTCGAGATTGTGCATTTCTGCTGTTTCGGATTGTAAAAGAAAGCATTAAAAAACGTTTTCTCTCCTTTGCCACACAATGGAATCTGTCTGTGATAAGCAAATTTCCGCCCGTCTTTGCCAAAGCCCAAATATTCCGTCGAAATATTCGCACCATTTTCGTCCGTAATCTTATAAACAAGCTGACAAACGTCATCAACGCCGTGATAATCAAGCGAGAAATCGAGAACCAACGTGTCAAACGCCGTAATGTCAACTTCCGTCAAGACATTCTGATACTGTCCAGAAAAAACGATGTCATTGTCACTTCTAAATTCACGCAACAGCGTATCATTCAATGCTTTGCAATAAACATCCGTCGGCATAATCTTGTTTTCCAAAGAAGTATATTCGCTAATGTTTTTCACTGTTTCAAGCCGGTGACGCAAAGTCTCATACAAATCCTTGTCGTTGATTTTCCTGATATTGAAATCTTTTCCGACTTCATACAGATCCTTGCCGGAGATGTAATGGCCGTCGGAATAGAAATCGATCACGTTTCTCGGCTCGTCCATGAAGGCGATATTGTTGCTTTCGGCGAACATATTTCCGCCGAAGGACGCGCTGAAATCAGGTTTTTCGACTCCGTATTTCTCCATGAAGGCGATCATCGTCTCGTAGAAATCAAGATGACTCACGGTGTTTGAGAAAGTAGCGGAGGTTTTCAGGTTCGGCGAATAGACGATGAACGGCACGTGATAACGTTTCAGTGAGTTTTCGGGAGCAATCTCGCACATCGGATGGTCGCCGGTAATAACGAAAATCGTATTCTGGAAATCGTTCCGTTTTGAATAGCTTCCGATGAAATCACCGAGCGCGTCGTCCAAGAAAAGCAGCGTCCTGGCGTAAATCCCGTAATGTTTGAAGAACTTCCTGTCGGTGCCGTTTTCAAGATTCTCACAAATCTCATCCAAGCGTCCGTCGTATTTTTCGGTTTCCGAAATGATAAACGGCGAATGCGTCGAGCCGGTGAAATACATGTCAAGGCGAGGCGAATCGCCAAGAGTATCAATGACTTCGAGCGACTGCTCAAACAGGCATTTATCATTATATCCCCAGAAATAATTCTCTTTTCCGACAACGATTTTCTCATATTTGTCTGAATATTTCTGGTTGTCAAAAATCAAATCGATGTTGTTTTTTCTGAAGAAAATGTTCTTTTTGTGAAACCAGCTTCCTTGTCCGTAGAAGAAATCCGTCTGATAACCATTCGCCTCAAGCACCGAAGTCAAGGTCAGATGCAGCGGAAGCTGATCGAGCAAAGTGAAGCCGATTTCGCCATACGGAAGGCTTCCGAGAACCGACGGCACCACTGCGAACGAGCGTTCTCCGAGCGTGAAGCAATGATTCCAATAAAGGCTCTTCTCCATTATTCCCCGAAGGTTAGGCATCAGATTCGCACCATGAAAGTCATGTACGAAATCGTCGTTGAGGCCTTCGACGAAAAGAATCACGATGTTTGGTTTACTTTCAAACTCATTGAAATAGAAGCCGAGACTGTCGGCGGTTTCGTATTTGTGAAGCAACGGGAACTCGTTTGAAACGAATTTTTTCTCCTGAAACATCTGATGATATTCTTCGATTTCGGCGTCTGAAATTTCATGACAATAGACTTTTTCCTCCGTCTTGTACTCAATCGCCGCCTTGTAAAACGCCAATGATTTGTTGACGGTGAAGTCGTTGTAGTATCTTGATGCGAAAACAATCAGGATGACGGCTACCGGCAGCGACGCAAGCGTCACAATCTTGGCTTTGGCTTTATTTTTCGCTTTGATTTTTTTTATTACAAAAAAAGATGTCAACGACAAGACAATCAATCCTGCTATAAGCATGACGACTTTTGTCACTGACACGTTGGCGGTCGTCACGGTGAGAATTATTTCGTCAAGGGAATAGCCGAAAAGCAGCGATCCGAGCGGTTTGTGCTGATTGAAAAAATATTGCAGGACGAGCAGATGCACGATTTCAAGAAGCACGAAGAGCGTGAGATAAACAATGTCGGCCATTTTTCCCGAACATTTGGAAAGTGCGAGATAAATCGGGAAAAGCACTATCAGTACGAGATTTGCACACACAAAATCGATGCCAAAGCCGGCGAGTTCCGACAGCAGCATACCGTTTTCGTTTCCGAAATTGATGAGCATTGCGCCGCATTCGACGATTCGCATCATGAGGATCATCACCCACGATGTCATTATCAAGTTGAGGTAGTTTTCAAATATGCTGTTTTCTTTCATGACGTACAAAAAAGGTCACGTAATGTGACCTTAAAAATTCAAAAATCAAAGTAAAATGAAAAGATTGTCAAAATTTTTCAACAATTTTATTTTGCCATTCAACGAACTGTTCTTTTGTAGGTTGAAGTTTTGCTTTTTTGAAGTCCAAGTCACCTTCGCACTGCATCGGCACGAGGTGTATGTGTGCGTGAGGCACTTCGAGGCCGAGCACAGCCATTCCGACCTTAATGCACGGGAATGCTTTCTTTATTGCGACAGCCACATCTTTAGCGAAGACTATCATCTCGGCGAGGTCTTCGTCCTCTATATCAAAGATATAATCTGTTTCCTTCTTCGGGATGACGAGTGTATGTCCGGGAGCGAGCGGGTTGATGTCGAAGAATGCGTAGAACTTGTCGTTTTCAGCAATCTTATAGCTTGGAATTTCGCCCGCGACTATTCTTGAAAATATCGAAGCCATATTATTCTCTTGTTATTTCGACGATTTCAAATGTCATTTTCCCTGCCGGGACCTGTATATCGACCTGTTCGCCGACGGCTTTTCCGAGGAGGCCTTTGGCTATCGGGGAGGTGATGGATATCTTCCCGGCCTTGAGGTTCGCTTCTTTTTCAGGCACGATTGTATAGGTCATCACAGCCTTTGTCTTGAGATTCTTAATCTTCACTGTCGAGAGGATGAGCACTTTTGAGGTGTCCATTTTCGACTCATCGATGACGCGTGCGTTGGCGATTGTCAGTTGGAGGTTGACTATTTTCATTTCGAGAAGCTGTTGTGCTTCCTTTGCTGCGTCGTATTCGGCGTTTTCTGACAGGTCGCCTTTGTCACGTGCTTCAGCTATCGCCGCGGCAATTTTCGGGCGTTCGTTCACGCAGAGGTTCTCAAGTTCATCCTTAAGTTTCTGCAATCCTGCTTGGGTAAAGTATTCTATATCTGCCATATTAGTATTTATTGTTTATGTAAAAAAGAGACCCTTAAATGAATAAGGGCCCTTTTTTACCTGAAATTGTATGCAAAGATACAACTATTTTTTCAAATACAAGACTTTTTTTTAGAATAAAATTCTTGCACCGATTGAGTGTGTTCCATTCCAGTGAGCGGTGTTGCGGTATGCGTAGTCGATGCAGACCTTGAGACCCTTATCGTTGAGAGGGGCTTGGACTGAGGCACCGAGTGACAGACCTTTATGGACGTTTGTGCAATCTGCATCTTCAATGTCTTTGAAAATACCTTTCTCGAATGTGTAACCGCCACGGAGGACAAGGATGTCTCTGAATGAGCCTTCGATACCTGCGATGAACTGGTCTTTTGAGAAAGCGTTAGAATTGAAGTTGAATGCGAGTGACAAGCGGCTGTTGTTCTTGAAGTTGAAGTCGTATGCAGCAGCGATGCACAACTGTGTCGGAAGCTCGAATTCATCGGCGCGGTTGACGACTGTCAGTGAAGATGTCATGCCTTCGAAGATGGCCGACATGTCAAGACCGTCACCTGAGAATTTCATTGTAGGTCCGATGTTCTTCAAGGTGATACCGAAGTGTACGTTATCGGTGATACCTGTCACATACTGGATGCCTGCATCGATTGCGACGCCGGAGCCTTTCATATCGGCGATTGACTCACTGATAATCTTGAGCAAGATACCGCCGTGGATGCTGTTTGAGAATGACTTCGCGACAGCGACGTTGATGTTCATCAAACTTGGTTTGTATGTACCAATACCGCCATCAGGGTTCTCCACCGTTGTCTTGTCAATTTCGCCGAAGTTCATTGACATCACGTTGAGACCTAACACCATTGACTCTGAAATTCTGACCAGGGCACCACATGAATAGATGTTGGTCTCTGAACCTGAAAGCCAGTTAGTGTATGAGAAATCGATGTCCATTGTGTTGACAAATGAGATACCTGCGACATTGCCCCACATGGCGTCAACGCCTTTGACAGATGCCATACCGGCATTTGCCCAGCCTGCTGAAGCAGCCCATGGGTTAATCAACAGTTCATTTGCACCTGCTTGACCTGCTCTGTCCTTATTACCTGCGAATGCTTCTGTGCTCGTGAATCCAATAATGATTGTCAAGCTTAATATTACGATAGTTCTAAATAACTTTTTCATGATCGTGTACTTTTAATTTGTTCGCAAAATAATATTAGAATGTATTTAAGTCAATCTGACGCATTGCGCAGTAGAATTTAACAGTTTTTTCACCGCCTGTCGTGTTGTCCTTGACATGGATGATGTAGATGCCGCTGGCTATTGGGGTGTTGGCGTGGTTGGTCAAATCCCAATCGATGGATGTCGTCGTGGCGTCATCTTTCTTGAACTGGCGGATCTTCGTTCCATTCACGGTGTAGATTGTGACAACGCACTTGTCTGGGACGTTGGTAATCTTCACTTTGTGAACGAGGGCGTTTCCTTCATAGCTTGAGTAAGCGTAGTAAGGATTAGGGACAACCCTGATAAGGTCAAGGTCGCTTGCAGCCTTCTGAGCTACGTTCTTCGTAGGTTCGCAGCCCTTCGTTGAGAATTCGTAGTACGGGAGCAGACCGTTGTGATAAATAGTGTCATACACATAGTCTGTAAGTGTATCAAGCACCATTGTACCGTAACCTTCCTTATACGGAGTGTTGACGCGGACTGAAATCTTGACAGGGTTGTTTTCAGGCAACCATTCCTTGCCTTCGATTGCCATTGGCATTCCGACCCATGTCGGGAAGCTCCAGAACACAGTTCTAAAGATGTCCTTATCTTTCGAATCCATGAATTCCAATGTCTCATACAATTTGCGACCTGCATCGTAAGCCGGGCAGCCGAACTCGAAGAAACCGAGTGAGTTAGAACCCTTCAGTACGTTGTCAACCATCGGGAAAATATAGACGAAGTGCTTGGCACCGAAGATTGCCGTTCCATCGATCTGGTCGAATATGACCGGGTCGGCTATCTGGACTGACGGGTCGTTCTGTGCAACAAGTTCTGTCACCGCTGGTGGGTTGAACAACATGTCGCGTCCGTTGAGATCTGGATAGAATGAATCTTCACCGTAGAGCATGTTGAGACGTGCACCTGTCTCGATGTCGATTGCGTATCCTGGGAACCAACCCATACCGCGTGCGCTGATGTAATTAGGATCGTTCGGGTCGTCGCTTGGTTCCATGTCCTTTGATTCAGCATAGTTGCCATCTCTGTCAACTGATGCGTGGTCACGCAACGAGAATCTCTTCATATTACCTTCTGAAAGGTTCTTGTCCATACACATCTCCACGACAGGGCAACGTGTCCATTTTGACTTGTCGGCTGTCAGCACAATGTCGATTGAACCGATTCTGTGGAAAATCGTATCCTCACGGCAGTTTGCTTTCGGATAGACTGGACCTGGGTTGAATGCTCCGGCGTTACCGCTCATGTTGCAGAACATGTAAGGAGCCCATGTGCCTTCAGCGATATTCTCGAAATCTTCTGTCGGGTCGTATGGCTTTGAACCCTTTTCGTATGCACCAGACTTCATATTATAGTCGTTGTTTGCAGGATCACCGTTCTCACCAGTATCCTTGTAGGTACCAGAACGAATCCAGTTCAACGCGTTGTTGGGCAAGACATCACTGTCTCTGATACCGCTGAGCCAACGATTTGAACTGTCAGCATAAGTGACCGATGTGGTTATCATGCCGTTCTGAGGTGAAAGAGTTGCATAGGCGGCAACCGCATCTGACTGTGTGCCTGTCGTACCGACTTTGATTGGGCCGTAATCCCATGACTGGAGGATGTCAACAGAAATACCTCTCTCGAGGAACAGCTGTTCGTTGTTTTCTTCAGTTGTCTTGATTGACCTGAATTCCTCGCCAGTTTCGACATCTGTCAGAACCCATTTGAAAGCCATTTTCTGTGCCGAGTCACCAGCAATACCCTGGTCACCGGTAACATTGTGAATAGTGGTAGGCTTGAAATCGAAGAATTCAAGAGAATAATCGGCCGGTTTCACGTTCAACGGGTCAACAATCTTCACATTGACAGGGCCATAACCCCTCTTGTATGTCGGGTGATAAATGACCGGGTATGATTCCATGCCGTAGATGTTTCTCTCCGGACCGTTTGAATAGTTGGCAGGAGCTTTCGCGAGCAATTCCTCAATCTGCTTGTCGGAGATTTCTGTCTGGAGGCCACCATTACCACGACCGACCCAGCGTGTGATTTCAGGCTGGTCATTGTAGCTTGATGTGACTTCGGTACCATTGACAATCTTGTGAGGAACTGCTGAATACAACTTGATGTTCTTACGACCTGCGAGGTAAGGAGCTTTCTGACCGTGGAGGCCATTGAGCACGTTAGGATCGTCTGAATATTCCATATAGTTGTTGTAAGCGTAGGCAATTGCCATGAAGTAATATGTCTTGTGGTTGACAAGAGTCGGGTCGTTGTTTGACGTGAACTCATCCTGTGTGATGATGAATGAATGATGAATACCATTGTCACCGCCCTGAACCATCATAGTAGGAACGTTGTGTTTGAGGTCATCGTTGTAGATGAAGTTGATAATTGTACCTACATTGTTCTTGACGTCGCACTGATAGACGAGACGAGCCTTTGTTTCATCACTAAGTTCGTCAACGCTCACGCGTTCATTGGCAAGCTGATAGACCTGGTAACCTTCGAAGCGGTAGAATGGGTCTTTATCCATTGTTGAATCAACCGGGTGTGGTCCCTGGATGTTAGGATCCTTTTCGACATAGCCCTCGTTGTAGTTGTTAGATGTCTCTGAGTTTGACAAGTAAATGACGAGTTTTCTGTCGAGTTCACGGATTGTGAGATCCGGGGCGTTAGGTCCGTCAAGGACTTTGAAGCAGTTGTCGAACATTGACTGGCACTTATCGTCAACTTTACGGAGCAATTCGACTGATGCCCAGGCTTTGCCTGTGTTTGCACGGGCCCACGGCACACCGAATGTGATGTAGTTGACAGCACCTGCCTTCAAAGTGAAAGGACCGGCTGACTGCATGAAACGACGGTCTTCGACAGGGTTCGGGTTGCCGTTGTCACCGGTTTCCTCACTCCAGTAGAAACCATTCTGGTTAAATCCGCCATTGGGGACGATACCACCTGTACCCCAGTTGCAAGGGTCTGAGTCGAACGGGAACATGAAGTCGCAGGCCGGGCCTACTGTGCCGGCTGCGCCAGGAACTGCTGTTCCGCCGTATTCCATCTTGGCGCCGTTCTTCCAGATACCCTGGAGGAGAAGATAATATTCTGCTGCTTCGTCAGGGTCACCGTTGATTGGGTTGTTCGTGTTGTTGTGGTAAACGAAACGGCGCATACCGAAACGTTCGTCATCGACGATGCCGTTGCCGAAGTTCACACCGTTGATGCTTTCGTCGCAGATTTGTATGCTGTCGCCATTGATATACACGTACTTAGGGTTATCCAATCCGTCCGGATCGAGATAAGGGCCTTGGAAGAAGTCAACACCGACCGCAGGAGGGTTGGCACCGTATGCTTCGGTCTCACCGTTGCCGTCAACAGGGGCGCCGTTGTAACCGTAGCCGAGACCACGTGACACGTCGCAACCGACATAGTCGTCCTTTGCGTAGCCGAGGTCAACGTCGGTCCAAGGTGAGAAGTATGTATTCGTCAAGGTGTAGGTTGAACGGTTGATAATCTCGTAGCTGTAGAACGTCATGTTGTTGATTTCGTCATTGGTTGCGAAAGCGAAGGCTTGCGCCCTGATTTCCATACCGATGGCGGCACCGCCGGTCTCAGTGTGAGAGTTACCTTTATCGTTGAACACCCACCAGATTGTCTGGTCGCCCTTGATGACCTGGTCGGCAAGGATAGAACCTTTCACTGTGCCTTTCCACTCCTCTTCCATTGTAGGAATCTGTGTGTGGCACAATTCGTTATCGATGTCGTAGTAAGGATAGTCGCCGGCGCTTGGGTTGTATTCGCCGTCTTCATCGTAATCGTAGAAAGGAGCGAGATAGTGGCTTGCGCTGGCCGGGCCGTGAGCTGGCCAGTTCGCAATGCTTGAAGGGATTGTATAAGTCGGGTCAAGCTTGCCTGTCTCAGTGTCGAAGTGAGAGAGGAAGTCGTCAACTTCAGCGCGTGTGATAATGTACATCTTATCGTACATCATACATGTCTGAGCGTCGATGGATGCTGTTCCGTCAATTGTCAGAGGACCTGTCCAGAAGTCGTTACCTTTCTGACGAAAACGGATTGCGGAGCATTTCAACTGGTTGTTGACGTCCATACCGGCAATCCACAGTGAGCCGGCATACAATGATGTTGCAGAACCGTTTGCCGGAATGTAGTATTTTGCGCCAGATCCACCTGGGAGATCCCACCACATATCACCACCGGCATTGACACGGACTCTTGCATTGTTGATGTTCAGCCACGCAAATGTTGAAGAAGGTGTACATCCGGCTGTGACTTGTTTCAGATTCCGAGTCTGTGGTCCTTCATAATGGTACTTCTCGGATCTTGCTTCAGTTACACTTGCAATAAGAAATGCAACAGTTAATAAACGAAATAAAGTCTTCATATTACCAGTAATTTTATTCTGTTTAGAAGTTAAAGATTACACCAATTCTGAACTGACGTGGTGATGAGTAATTGTAGAAGTTGTTCACATACAAGCTGTACAATTCGCAATATGCGTCAGCGTTTGTCTGTGTGTTGATTTCACGCTGCCATTCAGGTGCTGAGAGGTATCCGTCATCATCAGGGTTGCCTGTTGCTGAATAGACGCCCTCGACATTCTTTGAATTGAACACGTTGAGAACCTGCAGATAGACATTGAGATAAGCCTCACGTCCGTCCTTTTCCTTGTTTGCCTTGAAGTAGATGTCCTTGTCAAGACGGAGGTCGAAACGGAATGCCCATGGGAGGCGAGATCCGTAGTATGAACCCTTAAGGATGTTTGACGTGTTGCCGGCGATAGGTGAGTTGATATTCGATGATGCCGTGTAAGGAGTACCTGAACCGCCCTGCAATGTGATTGCGAGACCTGTGTTGGCAAGCCACTGGATAGGCTTCTTGCCTGACTCCTCACGCTTTGACACCGGGCCGTTGTAGTCCTTGCCATCCGCGAAACGGTAGTCCAAAGTGACATTGAACTGGTGGCGGCGGTCCCAAGGCATCGGGAATGTTGAACGCAAGTTAGGAACACCTGCCGCGATCAATGCGCTCATCGTCGTTGATGACGCACCTGTGGCGTTGGTGAACTGCAATGTGTATGATGCACGCAAGCGGACGTTCTTGGTTCTGCGAAGGTCGTATGATGCTGTGAGACCCTTGACAGTACCGAAGTCCAAGTTGCTGTATGATGAGTAATCCTTAGGATATGCACCTGTGTAACGATACATCTGAATCATGTCACGCAACTCACGGTAGTAGGCGGTGATCGTCATTGATGACGTGTTGTTCAACTTCTGGGTGAAACCGAGTTCATAGTCGATTGTCTGTGAAGGCTTCAGCGAAGGGTTGTTGATTGTACTGCTGATCTGTGAGAAATAATAATATGTGTAGATGTTCGTGTAGATGTTCGATGGACGCTGTGTCAGCACATCATAGTGTGCGAAGAACAAAGCCTCGTCGGAAATCGGGAAGGAGAATGAGATACGCGGCATGACGCACCATTTCGGATCGTAGTCCGCGAATGAGTTCTGGTCAACGTGCTGCTGTGTTTCATCCTTAACCCATGCTGTGACACCGGCACCCGCATCCAATGTGGTAGGGTCGCTGATTTCAGCACCTTCGGCATTGTACCATGTATTGCCGCTACGGAAGCCCTGGATGCTTGTGATGTCGTCAATCTTGTTGACATACATCGCGAAGTCATCGTCGATGTTTGAAGGACGGTTCACAAGCGTGCCGTTTGGAAGTTTAATCTTGCTGTTGTCAGTTTCACTAAGCTGGTCACCTACTGTGTAGTAGTCATAGAGGATATACGGATCCTTCAAGACCTTCTGGTTGGCGTCGAAGCGGTCAACACGGAGACCGATGTTGAAGATAAGGTCTTTGAATGCAAACTTATCCTGAATGTAACCTGCGATGTAGATAGGTTTGTATGAACCGACCGGACGTGTGTAGTATGTACCTGTCTCATCCATTTCCGTGAAGAAGTCGTTGAAACTCGGCTGGCTCTTAAGCTTGTTACCTTTATAGTCATAGCCGTAGTATGAAACGTATGAGTTACCGTCCTGTGTCAACTCATCAGGAGTGAACATGCTGATGTCATAACCATCTTTGAGAATTGCCTTGTGCATGACACCGTACTCGTCGTAGTATTCAATGCTGTTGTCATTGAAATCGTATGAGTCTGTATTAATCCAGTCGGTTCCGTTAACCTCAAGACCTAATGCCTTACGGAGGTTGGCGTCGAACATATACTGGTCGTCAGCATTGTATTTTCTCTTATAGATGACTGTATCGACGAAGCCGTCGTAAGAAACGATTTCAGGATTGCTCATGTCCAACTGGTCAATGTGGAAGTTGGCGAGATTCCTCATCATGTACCAGAGGCTGCTTCCTGCGACGCCGTATGACCTGCTGTTACGCTGTTCATACTGGAAACCAATCTTAAGCTCGTGGTTTCCGATTGTCATGGCTGTTGCGAGACTTACGTTGAACAGGTCGCTTTCGCTGTATGCGTAGCTTGACTGGACTGTACCAGGAGCTGCATAGAGGCCGTAGAATGCGCTTGGTGACTGTGAGTTGAGAAGACCCATGTTCAACTGAAGGTTGTTGAAGTTGTCATAGTGCATGTATGGGTCTGTGTAAAGGTCATAAATCTGTGAGGTGTAGTTTGCAAGCAACGGGTTGAATGTGCCTGCCTGGAATTCGACCAAAGTATCATTGTCCCAGCTGTTCAAAACCCACACGTTGTCATAAACATGATGACCGATTGAGTCGCCGGCTTCGTTGCGGATTGTCACGTCCGCCGAACCGAGTTCGTAAGTAGGAGTCTTGTAGATGGAATATTTACCGAGGTATCCATATTTCCAGATGTCCTTGCCATGGTCAGGGTCGTAGTTCAACGCATTGTAACGTGAGTAGTCAACCTGCAAGCTGTAATAGAAGTTCTTGAACAATGATGTGCTTTCAGGATCTGTCGGGAATCTCTGTGAGAAACGTCCGTAAACGCGCCATGTCTGGTCTTCGTAGATGTAGTTCTTGTCATAGTTGAAATACTCATGGTTACGTGAGAATCCGTGACCTCTTGACTTGTTGTAGTTACCACCGATGATAAGGTTGATGGTTTCGGTCGTGCGGATGTTGAGGTTACCTGTGGCTGTGGCGTCCCAGTTTGCTGTGTTCATGGAGTTCTTGATGTATTCCATTGAACCCATTCTCGTATATTCACCATTAGGATAGACTGCATTGCTTGCGCCGGCGATGCGGAGAGGTGTCTCCTTGATTGAATTCAACCAATCGTCTGTAGCCTTGTAGTGACCGATAGCCGAGATTGCGCCGTCCTTGCTGTAGTTGAACTCACCTGCGAGGAAGAAACCGACAATTGTCTCTTTGGTCTTTCTGTTCTTGATGAGCGGTCCCTGCAGGTTGATACCTGCTCTGCTGTGACCGTAGCTGTCGAGTGACTGCTCCAACTCGACTCCGAAGCCGAACTGCCTTGAAGGGCCTTTCGTCGTCATGTTGATGATACCGCCAGTGGCGTCACCGTACATGGCCGGAGTACCTGAAAGCATGACCTCGACCTGGTCGATAGCTGATTGCGGAACTGATGACGAACCGATGACACGGACACCGTCAACATAATAAACCGTACCTTCAGAACGGGCGCCACGCATGTTCATATCACCATCGCCCGACTGGAACACGCCACCGACCGTAGCTGCGACAGCGTTTGCTGAACGGCTCGGCATCTTGGCGATTTCCTCGGCGGTGATAGTCGCACCCGAAGAAGTCTGGTCCTTTGAAATCAAAGGCACCTTGTAATCGACAATCTCAACGGCATCCAGCACTTCTGACTGCATGCTCAAAGCGATGTCCTGGAATGTGATTTTGTTGGGCGAAATGACAACACCCTTCATAATGAATGTGTTGTAGCCAACAAAAGTCGCCTTCAGGTCGTACGTTCCCGGAGGGATAGGGTTGATGTCATAGTTGCCATCGAAATCGGATGAAGCACCTCCAATCTGCACACCGCCGCTCTCAAGAACAACGTTTGCAAACGGAATTGACTCACCGGTCGTTTTGTCAGTAATGACACCCTTTAGTCGACCTTGTTGTGCAAATGCCAACGACCACGACGTCAGCATAATGCAGAGGGTAAATAGTAATTTTCTTAACATACCTTGAAATTTTATGTTATTCTACCTAATAAGTGCATTATAAACAGGGTTCAAAATTACAACAATTTTTTAAACCCTACAAACAAAATAAATAATTACTCCTAAAATATTTTTCAACAATACACATCAATACATTATAACTCTCTCAAAATAAGACATTTAAAAAAAATATTTTTTTTGTCTTTTTGCGCTTGAAACGATAATTTTAGGGTTTTAGGAACTTTTTTCGCACCTTCAAACCACATTTTTCGGTCATACACCTATTGTTAATAGGGGAGTATTTCTCACAAATTACGAATTAATTCGATGATTTTTTCTTTTTTTCTCCTCGAAACAGGTATCCTCGAACCATCCGACAACACCAATTCCATGCTGTCGCGAACGAAATTCATGATGCAGCTGTCGTTGACCAAATGCGACTTGTGAGTCCTTGTAAATCCAAAGGGTTCCAGCATTTCTTCCACATCCTTCAACGTCTTGCTTATCATCACGCTGCCGCCGTCTTTGAAATGAAAAACCGTATAATAATTGTCCGAAACGCAATGCACGATGTCATCGACATTCACCACATTCATCTCATCGGAGGTTGAAAGCACGATCTTCCTGCTCTGCTGGTTGCCTGACACGTCGAGATTCTTCACAAACTCGTTGTACTTCCGCTCCGCGACTCTCCTCTCCATCTCCGCCTTCACCTTCTTGATTGCATTCAAATAATCGTTGATATCCAACGGCTTGAGAAGATAGTCAACGACCGAGAGATGGAATGCGTCGATGGCGTAATGCTCGTATGCGGAGATGATTATCACGCAGAAATCATCACTTTTGAACGCCCTGATGACATCCAGACCCGTCCCGTCGGGCATCTCAATGTCGAGGAACACCAAATCCGGACGGTAATTCCTTATCGCCGTTATCCCCGACTTCGCGTCAGCGCACTCGGCACAGATTGTCACATCCGGCGTGAACTTCGTGATCACCGTGCGCAACACGTCGCGCGACAGCTTCTCGTCTTCAATTATTATGCTTCTAATCATCGCAACACATTATTATTTCAACCTTGGTGCCGCAGGCGTTTCCGTCGTCATCATATAAGTCATTGATTTTCACGCTGTATTCGCCTTTCGACACTTCGTTTAGTATTTCCAGTCTCTGTCTTGTTATGCTCGTGGCATGTGATTTCTCGGTCTTGCCCAACTCTTTCCTTATCTGCGCCGCCTTCACCCGCCCGATGCCGTTGTCCTCGATGACAAACAATATGCTGCCCGCACTTACCTTCCTGACTTCAATTTTCAGCATTCCGTCAGCGGCCTTGTATGCAAGCCCGTGAATCACAGCGTTCTCCGCAAAAGGCTGCAGCAGCATCGACGCAATCTCGACCTTGTTCATCTGTATGTTGTCGTCAACAACAATCTTATAGTCAAACCTGTCGTTGAGCCTGAGCTTCTCCAGGTCGAGATACAGGCGTATCGACTCCAGCTCCTCCGAGAGCAGAATCTTCTCGCGGCTCGCGTTGTTCAGCACCTTGCGCATGAGCTTGGCGAAGCTGGAAAGATACATCGACGCCTTTATGGTGTCGTTTGTCAGGATGAAGCTCTGGATGCTGTTCAATGTGTTGTAGAGGAAATGCGGGTTCATCTGCAGCTGCAACGCCTGGCCTTTGAGCTGGAACATCTTCCGCTCAAGCTCGTTGATCTCCCTCGCATGTGCTATCTTGCGGCGTTCCTTCCTGATTTTGCCATAGATCAAAAGGAAAACGAGAAGGAGAACGGCCAGCGCCGCCACGACCTTGAAATATATCGTGCCGTACCATTTCGGCTTCACTACAATCGTCAGATGGAACGGGACGCTGTTCTGGATATTCGCCTCGTTCGACGCTATTAATATAAAGGTGTATGTCCCTGCGGGCAGGTTCCTGTATTCGGCGCCATGGACGGTGGAGCCGGTGTCGGTCCACTGCTTGTCATAGCCGTCGAGCTTGTATCTGTATTTTATTTTATTTATTTTGAACAAGTTATAGGCAGAGAAATTTATCATGAAAGAATTTTCCTCAAACTTCAGGCGCAGGGTGTCGTTGTTGCGGATGTTCATCATGTCGTTCCCCAAAGATGTGTGGACGTTGTAAACCATCAATTTCGGTTCGGTCTTCTCCTGACTGATGTTCAGCGGGTTGAACATTGTGAAGCCATTGAATCCGCCGAAATACATCATGCCGTAGTTTCCGCGCATCGCGCCGTTCATGGTGAAGTCGTTGCCCTGCAGTCCGTCGCTGACATTGTAAATGGAGATGGCCCGTGTCGCCTTGTTGTAAGTCCAGATTCCGACATTCGACGCGACCCATGCGTTGTCTTCATTGTCAAAAACCACCGAATACGCGATGGGGCTGACACCGTCCTTCGCGTTCTTGAACACCCCGAAAGTCCTTGTGCCGGCATCAAAGGTCACGACACCGTTGTGATACGAGCCGATGTAAAGTTTGCCGTCGTTCCCCTTCGTGATGTTGTAGAGGACGTTGTTGTCGTCAACTTCAAAAACCTCACGACTTCCATCCAGGATAGAATATCGCAAAAGGCCTTTGTCAACGGTGATATACATGAAATCGCCGTCACAAAGAAGCCCGCGCGAATATCCGTTGAACATTCTTTCAGACGACTTCTCCTTGACGTTGATCTTCGAGACGCCGCTGCTCGTCGCAAGCCATATTCCGCCGTGATTGTCATTGCATATATCATTGATAATCTGGCGGGAGAAGTCAGGGAGCCACTCCAGAAAGACCCTGTTCCAGGTGTCGAAGCAGAAGACGCCTCGGTAGCGTGTCCCCACCCAGAGATACCTGTCCATGTCATAAAACACCTTGCCCACCCTGACCGACGCCATCCTGCTGTCATCAAGATTATAGTAATCCTCGAAGCTGTTGTACGAGTTCTTTGTCCTGTTGAAGACGAAAACGCCGTCGTCGGTGCCCATGAACAGCTCGTTTTCACCCGCCTGCGCGATGCTTCTGACCGGAAGGTTGTGAGTGCTTCCGTTATAAAGGCTGAAGGAGGTGAAACTCGAATTATTCTTCACCATGCTGTTGATCCCCAATGCGGTGGCGATCCAGTAACGCTCGGAGTCGTCCTTGAAAAGCTTTGTGACATAGTCATCGGAAAGGCTGAGGTTCGCAGAGCCGTAACGGGTTATGTTGATTGTCGAGCCGTCATTGACATTGAACCTGAAGACACCGTTGCCGTTGGTGCCGACAAGGATCTCATCCTCATCGAAGTCGATGACGTTGGTGATGTCAGGAGTTATCATGCCTCTTCCTGTAATCTCAAAACGGATCAGGCAAAGGCTATCCGTCTCATTTTCAGCCTTATACAAACCGTTTTCCGTCCCAAAGAAGACGTGGTTCCTGTCGAAGACGCAGATGTCGCTGACCTTCACATCGTTGAATTTCCTGATGTCGCCGTCACTTTTGACAAACACGCCGTCCGCGGTTGCGATCCACCACTGATTCCTATATTCATCGAAGGCCATGTCATTAACAGCCAAAGTGTTATCGCAAATCTTTGAGATCTTCTTCCCTTTCCTGTCGAGTTCAAAAAGGCCGTCGTCGGTGCCTATCATCACGACATTGCCGCGGGCGTTGTGCATGGCATTTATCTTTTTGTCAGCAAACAGGCCAGACACCTTGCAGTCGCCGATGTTGACTATCGAAAGCCCGCTTTCGGTGCCGACAAAAAGGCTGTCGCCGACACACAGCAGACTCGTAATCATCGCGTTGATTGACTCGTCGCATTCGTAACTCGTGAAATTGTAGTTGTCGAAATAAAAAAGTCCGTTGACAGTGCCGAGCCATATCAGGCCGCGGTCGTCCTGAGCCATGGCGGTGACGGTGTAAGAGCTCATGGACGAAGGGGTTACGGTTCGATGATAAGAGTTCCGGAAAACCACAAAGCCATCGCTGTCCTGCCCTGAAACAGTGTTTCCCACACCAAAGGCAAGACAAAAAAACGCGACGGCACACGAAAATATGAAGTTCAGACGTTTATCCATTGTTTAAAAAAAATCGGACAAATTTACACATTTTTCAATTACTTATCATACATAAACCGATTTTATGTATTTTTGTTCAAAAATTTTAAAAAAAATGAAAAAAATTTTGAGGATATTAGGTGTTGCTTTCATCATGTCGGGTCTGTTCGCTTCATGTAACAGCAGACCTGAGAACCCTTATGAACCGGATATTGACATAAACTTCACCATCAATCCGAACTCGATGGAATACTTCGACCTGAATATCGTGAGCGGCTGGATGTATGTAATGTCGCGCTATCCGAGCCGCGGAATCATCATCTACAGATATTCGCAGGATGAGTTCAGAGCCTACGAGCGTATGCCGCCGAACGACCCGAATGCCTGCGGCGAGGAGAACAGACTTTATGTGGATCCGCCGTTTGTCATCGACAGCTGCCTCGGCTACAAATACTCCATCCTCGACGGCGGCCTCATCGAAGGCGGCCCCGGCTACAACCTCATCCAGTACTACACGCAGTACGACGGCACGATGTTGAGAGTTTATAATTAGTTAAGAGAGGAGAGATAAGAGAGGCTGGCGCACAAGGAAGACAAACCATTGTGCGCCAGCGGTTATGGTCTTGGCTATGGCCGAAAAAAAGGACCCCATTAAAAATGGAATCCTTTTCCTGATTGTCAAATTAAATTGATAAAACCTTATTCTTTTGCAACAAGACGAACTGCATAGCCACGGTTTCTGTCGCTGTCACCCACGTAGCAAGTTGCCGATGTGGAACTTGGACTTGTAGCACGTAAATTCCATGCGACACCATTTCCATCACTATTTCCTTTTGTTTGTGTCCAATAACGACATTCGTATCCGTAACTCAGATGGTGATCGTCATCTTCTTGGTACACATCACCTTTACGATGACCAGCGGCAGGCAAGAACAAAATTCCCGGAGCGGCCAGATCTTTTGTCTCCTTTATGTCTGCAAGTTTGCCTCTGAAATTATCCGGCACAATCAAATATCCCGAAATCGTATTACCACTACCACCAGAAATTGTAAGTGTTTTGAAATTATCTTTAGTCGTTTTTATTGGACGTGGATACGGAGCATCCTTATCATGTATCAAATTCATAAACTGGTTCTTTGTCAATGTTGTCCATTTACTTCCATCAATTTTCTCACCCCAGTCAACTTTATCAGACTCACTTTTCACAAAGTTTTTCCCTGCTCCATAACCGCCGTCCTTGGATTCGTTGCCTTTTGTACTCCAATAGAAAAGGCTGATGTGATCATTATGATAATAACTAGCACATTTCCACTGATTTGATTCAATAGACCATTTCCACTTTGATACATCACTGTTGCTTGCATTGCACCACAAATTGCCTTCTGCGAAATGCAGTGATGCCCTTTCGCCCACAGTGAACACACCGGGTAGGGTTTTGTCAGGAAGTGTAATAACATCCTCTAACGGCATTGATGCACCATCCTCTGTATAATAAATGTTCGCGGCCATATTACTATTCACTTTTAGCTTGCCGATTTTGATAGTTCCGACAGAGTTGGAGAACTTGATGGGATTTCCCTTTGCAAGTGGCATCAATGCGACATAATACTCGGTGGATGCTTTAGACACATTCTTCAGATCGGAGAAAACACCTGTGACAGGAGCCACCTTGCCTTCTTTTGAAACAGTAAGGCCGTTTTCCAAGATGCATGACATGAAAACCGTTTCAGGTGTATCAGTTGTGGCAACTGAACTAAAATCAATCTTGACAACTGAAAACTGAACATCAAGTCCGCAGTTGTAGTTTCCGCTTGGATCAATTGGCCTGTCGCAACATGCCACGACGATGTCAGAGATTGCGGTCTCTTCCGGCTTGTTGCTGTCTCTAACGAGGCGGCCGTACTGTTCTGAAAGATCCACCTTAACACCATCATCGCCGATTTTGCTCACATCCACCTTTTTTCCGTAATGCATGAATCGCAGTGACTTCGCGTTGTCAGGAACCATAAGTTCCGGGCTGTTGAATGTCGCATCAACCTTTCCAGCGCCGCTTTTCAGCTGCAATGTTCCGCAATAATGGCCGCCCTGGGCCGGGTCAAATGTCTCCGAAGTGCTTGAATACACGTAAATCAGGTCATCTTCCTCCCATTTGTACTCAAGGGCTTTGGTCAGGCTGTTCGGCTCGAAATTTCCTTTCTGGCCGCCGCCTGTTGTGAATGTCACCGACTGAGGCCTCAACAAATTCGTGACCGGCATGTTGGGTCTCTTCTCGCATTGTGACAGTCCCATCACCAATGCCAATGCTGAAATGATTAATCCTAATTTCTTCATCTTTTTTTTAATGTTTAATTTTACGTTTAACTTTCAAATTCTTAAAGGCTGCTGCCAAACATTGTGATCTTCGCGCTCACGCTCTGACCGGCATCCGGACTTGCGGCGTAGCCTTTTTCTGACCTGAAGCTCGTCGCCTCCATCTTCGGAGCGGCGTAGCTCTTCTTTTTCAATTCGTTGATTTTCATTTTTTTAATTTTTATTAAGTTGAACATTCAGTAAACTGTCTCTCTTATAACTTCTTATTCACATACAAGACGGACGGAAAAAGCATAACTTCTTTCCCATGACCCTTTCGAGAACCCATCACCATCTATTCTTACAGCATAAGCTTTTGAACCTTCATTCGGATTAGAAGACCAATAATAACATGCGGGATCATCCATACTACTAGTACGTTTATACGTATCACCACTACGGTATCCACCAGCAGGCAAAAATATTGCATTTGCGTTATTTACATTACCGATTGTTGTAATGCTTGGATTTTCACCTTTTTTATTGTCTGGCAAAATCACCACACCATTAACCTCACTGCATTTTACAAATTTATAATATCCTTTATCGCAAGCAGGACGACCACTAAAAATATACACCCACTGGGAATATGTCAATGTTGACCAAACGCCACCACCTATTTTATCTCCCCAATTAATCTCAGTACTCTCATCTGATGAAAAATCATTCCCTGCACCATAATTTCCATTCTTTGACCAATAAAAAGTTGCGACATGTTTTTTATCGTGATTACTCCTGTAATTATACTGATTATTTTCAAAGCCTGCATAAGCAGTAGGATTCGATGGATCCGCATCCTTCCATCTATACCAATAATTCCCTTTTGCGAAATGCACGGATTTCCTTGCCGCCACAGTAAAAACTCCAGGAAGTGCCGCTGCCGGCAAATCTTTGACATCATAAAGTGAAATCGACGACGGTGGAAGTTCTTGGTCTTTAGTAGGTTGCGCGCCGTGATAAAACTTATCAGCCTCAATTCCATTAGGGAAATATTCTGTTTCTACCGGCAATTTACCTGATTTGATTTGGCCACTACCAGGGTCATCAGAAAACTTTATGGGATTGCCTACAGCCAAAGGCATCACAACAACATAATAGTCGGCGTTCAAGTCGTTGAGGTCGGTGTAAATGCCATCGATACCGGTAATCTGTCCTGTAGCGGCGACATTGACACCATTCTGCAAGATACACGACATATAGACTTTGTTGGTAAACTGGCTTAAATCAATCTTAAAAATCGCGTATGGCAATTTCAGTGCGCAGCCGCTGTAAACCCCGCTGTTTTCATACGGTTTGTCGCAGTAGGCGATCACCTTGCTTGAGACAGACCCGTCACCAGTAAGTTCGCCGTTCTGCTGCGAAAGGTCGCATACAGCCGAAACTGATGTTATCTCACCATTTTCATTTTTCGTCTCCGTGACAGCGACCCCATCCTTCCTGAAATGTATGAAACGCAAGGTCTTGCAGTTTTTTGGAATTTTAACATAATTCGAAAAAAATCTGGCCTCTGTTTCTCCTGAACCAGATTCCAAATTCAGAACTCCGCAGAAAACGCCAGTTCCAGCTGAAAAATGGTCAGTTTGGGGATCAACATATTCAACAGGACTTGAATAGACATAAACCTTATCATCAGAAGCCCATTTGTATTTTAATCCATTCTCAACGACATTAAAATCACCCTTTTCAGTTCTATTTCCTGTGGTAAATGTAATTGGCTGGGTTTTGAAATCATTAAAATCGGGCAAGACAGGCTTCCTGCACTGCGAAAATCCCAACGCAAACACCAAAGACAGAACTATCAATTCTACTTTTTTCACCATCATTTTCGTTAAGGACAAAACGCCGAAAGCCACTGACTTGCGGTCAGCGGCGAAATTCTTAAATAAACTACAAATTATTGCTTTACAACGGATTATACAACGGATGGGGGGGGGCAAAACCAAAACACCTGTCCGTCAAAATCGGCGAACCACCCCATTGATTGCTATATTTTATAAATTTTTTTTTCATAGGCTGCAAAGATACAGCTTTTTTCAATACCGCAGACATTTTTTTTGATTTTTTTGCACCTTGCCGGGCACACGTGACAGGCATCATGTCGGGCACACGTGATGCGAGACTCCGGGCACACGTACGTGTACCCGGTTATTGAGATACTGCCCTACGGGCAGCCCAGACACGAACAGGAAGCTGGCGCACAAGGAAGCCCCCCTCATGCGCCAGCCACTTTTAACTTTACAAACTTTACAAACTTTCTACTAATATCTGTAAATGTCCGCCTTGAACGGGCCATCGACAGGAACGCCGATGTAGTCGGCCTGTTTCTGCGTGAGCTTTGTGAGTTTCACTCCGATTTTCTCGAGGTGGAGACGTGCCACTTCCTCATCGAGATATTTCGGGAGGCAATAGACGTCAACCGGGTAATTCCCGCGGTTCTTCCAGAGGTCCATCTGTGCTAAGGTCTGGTTTGTGAATGAGTTGCTCATCACGAAGCTGGCGTGGCCTGTGGCGCATCCGAGGTTCACGAGGCGGCCTTCCGCGAGGAGGAAAATCTCGTGTCCGTCGGGGAAGATGAACTTGTCAACCTGCGGTTTGATGTTGACTTTCTTTATTCCTTCGAGGTTTTCGAGTCGGCTCACCTGAATCTCGTTGTCGAAGTGTCCGATGTTACAGACGATGGCCTGGTTCTTCATCCGGAGCATGTGTTCGAGCGTGACGACGTCGCAGTTGCCGGTGCATGTGACGAAGACGTTGCCTTCTTTGACGGCTTCTTCCATCGTCGTGACCTCATAGCCTTCCATGGCGGCCTGAAGTGCGCATATCGGGTCGATTTCCGTCACGATGACGCGTGCGCCGTAGGAGCGCATCGACTGTGCGCAGCCTTTGCCGACATCGCCGTAGCCGAGGACGACGACGACTTTTCCGGCGAGCATCACGTCGGTGGCGCGTTTGATGCCGTCGGCCAACGATTCGCGGCAGCCGTAGAGGTTGTCGAACTTCGACTTGGTGACGCTGTCGTTCACGTTGATAGCAGGGACGAGGAGCTTGCCGGCTTCCTTCATCTGGTAGAGACGGTGAACGCCCGTCGTCGTCTCTTCGGAGACGCCTTTCCAGTTCTCTACGACCTTGTGCCAGTGCATCGGGTCTTCTTCATACGTTGCGATGATGACGCTCATCAAGGCTTTCTCTTCTTCGTTTGACGGCACGGTTTCCATGAGTTTCGGGTCGTTTTCGCAGTCGAAGCCTTTGTGAATCAGCAATGTGGCGTCACCGCCGTCATCGACGATGAGGTCAGGGCCGCTTCCGTCTGGGAAAGTGAGGGCGCGCATGGTGCACCACCAGTAGTCTTCAAGGGTCTCGCCTTTCCAAGCGAAGACCGGAGTGCCTGTCGCGGCTATTGCGGCGGCGGCGTGGTCCTGCGTCGAGAAGATGTTGCAGCTCGCCCAGCGCACCTCGGCGCCGAGAGCCTTCAACGTCTCGATGAGACATGCGGTCTGCACCGTCATGTGCAACGAACCGCTGACCTTTGCGCCTTTGAGCGGTTTCTCATCGCCGTATTTTCTGCGCAACGCCATAAGGCCCGGCATCTCATGTTCCGAAATCTCGATGTCTTTCCTTCCCCATTCCGCGAGGCTCATGTCAGCCACGAGGTTCGGGAGTTCACGTTTTTTTAATTCTTCTTTCATATACAAAATTTTTAAAATTCAAATACCACGGCATGTTCAGCCGTCACTTCGCCATTAATATTAATAAGGTATCCGTCAGCGGATTTTCTCAGCGAAACCTTGTTCTTTAATCCAAGAATCTTCGGATGTCTTTTGTCAAGATTTTTCATATCGCATTTAATCTCAATGGTTTGCGGAAGCGTCTCGCCTTCATCGAGGAGATAGAAAGCAAAAATCTTCTGCTCGCCTTTGTCAGATTCCGGAATTTGCGTAAAACGCCATTTCCCGGAGCGATAAGGATAAATCGGTCTCGTCTTGTAAATTGCATTCCCGTTGATTTTCATCCATTTGCCGATTTCGTGCATCCTTGAAACAGCCGTTGGAGGCAGCTCGCCTTCCGGCGACGGTCCCACGTTGAGCAGGTAGTTGCCGCCTTTCGCCACGATGTCAACTAAAAGATGTATTATCTTATTGGTTGTCTTGTAGTTATCGTTCTCCACATACGACCATGAGTTTCCCATCGACATGCACGTCTCCCACGGGAACGGAAGCAAAGTGTCGGGGACCTGCTGTTCCGGTGTCTGGTAGTTCTCGTATTTCCCGTGCACCGAGCGGTCAACAATTATCAGGTCGGGATTGTTCTTGCGGGCCATCGCTGCGATTTTCGGCATGTCGATGTCCTGGATGTAACATTTGCAGCCGAGCCACGGGCGCGTCTCGTCGTCGATGCTGTATTCCGGTCGGATCCAGCCGCCGTCGAGCCACAGGATGTCGATGTCGCCGTAGTTATGTGTCAGTTCCTTGATCTGGTTGTAGGTGAAGTCGCTGAAACGCCGCCATCTCTCGGGATATTTCTGCGGGTCGTAGTTGACATTACGGTCGGGCGTCGCCCACTGCTCCGCCCAATAATCCTCATGATGCCAGTCGGCCTTCGAGAAATAGAGTCCCGTCCAAAAACCTTGATTTCTAAAGGCTTTCACTATCTCGCCGGTGATGTCGGCCTTTTTATTCTTTGAAAAAGGACACGAGGCATCGACGGTTGAATACGTCGTTTCCTTGGTGTTGTACATGCAGAAGCCATCGTGATGTTTCGTGGTGAAGACCACATATTTCATTCCGGCTTCTTTCGCCAACGCCGCCCATTCGTCAGGGTTGAACTTCACAGGGTTGAAGGTCTTGTTAAGTGCTTGATAATCATTTTTATACTGAATATAATTGACATCTCCTCGGTCAATCCAGTCTTCGTTGCAGATTGACCACGACTCGACGACGCCCCATTGGGAATACATTCCCCAGTGCATCATGAATCCGAACTTCAGATCCTGCCATTCTGCGATGCGGTTTGTGATGACGGGGTCGTCTTCCGGCTTCGTCAGATCCTGTGCGAAAGCGGAGACACTCTGCCCTAAAATCGCAGCACCTATTAATAATATAGCACTTATAAATTTCTTCATTCCCTTTAAAATTAG
>JAUNNU010000110.1 GCA_030537295.1 Bacteroidia bacterium | reverse complement strand
AGACCACAAAAAGCAACAAAATGAGATAAAAAAGACGTAGCTACGTCCGATTTCTGTGAAAAACTCAAAAAAAGGACGTAGCTACGTCTTTTTCGTGCGGGAATTAGAGAAAAGAGTGGAGAGTTGAGAGTTGAGAGTGGCTGGCTGCCATATCAAATCCATAATGGGATTAATTCCGCCAACGCGTTTTAGAATTATTTTGAATTTAAAAAATATATTGTTTGAACTTTTTTATCCGAAAACAGATTCTAATTTTTAAAATTAAAAAAATAAATTATGGACACAGCTGTATCATATCTTGGACTTAAATTGAAGAACCCGATTGTTGTGGGAAGTTCAACATTTACCGGAACGGTGGATGGCATAAAGCGTTGTGCGGAAGCCGGTGCCGGCGCTGTCGTGCTGAAATCAATTTTCGAGGAGCAGATTCTCGCAGATATTAAAAAGGAGGAGGGATATACCGACCTTTACATGTCGAATCCTGACGCTGACGTTTACATGAAGACTTTCCTTCGCGGGAACGAAATTTCTGTTTACGAGAAACTTATCCGTGAGGCAAAGGAAGCCGTTGATATTCCGATAATTGCAAGTATCAACTGCGCCGACAAGGGCGAATGGATCTCTTTTGCGAAGGAGTTTGAAAATGCCGGTGCCGACGCTCTCGAACTGAACATCGCAGTCTCTCCGTTCAACAGGGAGATTACTTCAAAAGACATTGAAGATGAAGTTGTTGCGATTTTCAGCGAGGTCAAGAAAAATGTAAGGATACCGGTTTCGGTAAAGCTCGGAAATCATTTCACGAACATCGGGAACCTTGCGTTCCGCCTGTCGATGGCGGGTGCGGCCGGACTCGTGCTTTTCAATCGTTACTACAATCCGACAATCGACATCGAGACGATGAAAGTCGTGTCTGGCACTGCACTTTCTGTCGAAGAGGAAAACAGCGACACGCTGCGTTGGATAAAAATTTTGTCGTCAGATGGCATTCCTTGTGAACTTTCCGCCTCGACAGGTGTTCATACAAGCGAAGATGTCGTCCGTCAGCTGCTCGCAGGAGCCGCGACGGTGCAGGTCTGCAGCACGTTGTATAAAAACGGAGTAGGTTACATTTCGGAACTCGTCAACGGACTTGAAGCATGGATGAAAAAACATAACTTCAACAGCATCGATGAGTTCAAAGGGAAATGCAGTGCGCCTGAAGACATAAAAATTTTTGAAAGACTGCAATATTTAAGAAGAAACAACGATTTGAATCTTTGAACTTTTTAATCTTAAAATATAAAAATTATGGAAAAGTACGTATGTGATGTCTGCGGTTACGTTTATGACCCGCAAATCGGCGATCCGGACAACGGTATCGCACCAGGAACACCTTTTGAGAAATTACCGGAAGACTGGAGCTGCCCGCTGTGCGGCGTAGGCAAAGATCAATTTTCAAAAGAATAAGTAAATCAACACATTATGGACAAAAAAGCCCTTTTCAAAATCGGATACGGTTTGTATGTCCTGACGACAAACTACGACAACAAGGACAACGGCTGCATCATCAACACGGTGCAGCAGGTGACAGACAACCCGCTTCGTCTTTCGATTGTCGTGAACAAAAACAACCACACGCACGACCTCATTCTTGACTCGTGCGTGTTTAACGTCAATGTGCTGACCACCGAGACCCCGTTTGAGGTGTTCAAGCATTTTGGCTTTCAGTCAGGAAAAAACGTCGATAAATTCGCCGATTGCAAGGAGAAACTTCGTGCGGTGAACAATGTCTTGTATCTTCCGAAATATATCAACGCATACTATGCCTGCCATGTTGTGAAGACAATTGACATTGGAACTCATACGATGTTCATTGCGGATATTATTGACGCTCAATTGTTTAACGACAATGATTCTGTGACTTACGATTATTATCAGAAAAACATAAAACCTAAAAAAGAGGTTAAGAAAGGCTGCTGGGTGTGCCGTATCTGCGGTTACGTCTATGAGGGCGACCCGCTGCCTGACGACTTCATCTGCCCGATTTGCAAGCATGGCAAGGAAGCCTTTGACAGGAAAGAATAATGAAATTTTAAAATAAGTGCCTAAGGCACTACCATAATGACCGAGTACATCAAGGCGTAGCCGAGATGTACTCGGCAAAAGAGTATAACAAACGAAATGAATATCAATTTAACTGAAAACATCTTTTACGTCGGTGTCAACGACCGTCGCACAGAACTTTTTGAGAACCACATGGAACTGCCAAACGGCGTTTCATATAACTCGTATCTTATTGTTGACGAAAAGGTTACGCTCATCGATCCTGTCGAGTCAGGTTTCATGGCGCAGTATCTTTGCCAGATAAAGAATATCATCGGCGACCGGAAAGTCGATTATCTCGTTGTGAACCACGATGAGCCTGACCACAGCGGCTCCGTCGGTGCCGTCATCAGAGAGTGGCCTGAAGTGACGGTCGTCGGCAACGCCAGGACTTTCGGGCCTTTGGAGAATTATTACGGTTCGATCGCCAACAAGAAAATCGTAGCCGACGGCGGGACGCTGAACACGGGGAAACACAATTTTCAGTTTTTCACCACCCCGATGTGTCACTGGCCGGAGTCGATGGTGACATACGAACAGACGACGAAAATCGTTTTCTCCAACGACGCTTTCGGTGGTTTCGGGGCGTTGAACGGCTGCATCTTCGACGATGAGGCGAACCTCGGTTTCTACGAAGACGACATGCGCCGTTACTACGCCAACATTGTCGGTAAGGTCGCCGTCTCTGCTTTGAAGGCGATTCAAAAAGTAGGGCCGTTGGATATCAAGATGATAGCTCCGTCGCACGGTCTTGTCTGGAGGACGAACCTCGCCTGGGTCCTTGACCGTTACGTCGCATGGAGCAAGCACGACAGCAAGGAAGGCGTCGTCATCGTTTATGGCTCGATGTACGGCAACACAGGTCGCATGGCCGACATCATCGCTCGCGGCGTGGTGGAGGCCGGAGTCAGAGACATTAAGGTTTATGATGTCTCAAAGACAGAAACATCGTTCATTATCAGTGACATCTGGAAATACAAAGGTGTGGTGCTTGGTGCTTGCTCGCATTACGGTAGCATTTTCCCGAACATGATGCTTCTTCTCCACGAACTCGCCGAGTTCAAGCCGCAGAACAAAATTTACGGTCTGTTCGGCGGTGCGACATGGAGCGGCGGCGGCTTGAAAGTCTTGAAAGAGACAGCCGAGAACTGCAAATGGAACGTCGTCGGCGAGAACGTCGAGGTGAAAGGTGCTCCGATAAAAGCCGAAGACATCGAGAAACTGTACAACCTCGGCAGAGAGATCGGCGCCGCGGTGAAGTAATCACGCAGAATGAATTACAAGCAGAAATAACGGAATTTGATTTTTCCGTTATTTCTGTCGTTTTTATAATATGATATAAATATATGAAAATGAAGACTATAGCGTTAGTGGCGCACGATGCCAAGAAAAAAGACCTTTTAGATTGGGTCACGAAACATGCTGAAAAACTCCGCGGAAACGAATTTTACGCGACGGGGACAACCGGCAAGATGTTGTCGTCGGTTCTTGGCGACATCCATTGCCTGAAGAGCGGTCCGCTTGGCGGCGACCAGCAACTCGGCGCGTTGATTTCCGAAGGGAAGATCGATTACTTGATTTTCTTCTGGGATCCGATGACGAACCAGCCGCACGATGTCGATGTGAAAGCGTTGTTGAGACTCAGTGTGTTATACGACATCCCGTCTGCCTGCAACCGCGCTTCCGCCGATTTCATGATCTCATCCATGCTTTTCGGCAATGAATACACGCCCGAATTGCATGATTATTCAGATTATCTCAACCGGAACATCTGATTGAGATTTCATGCGGAACGGTTAGTGCAAAGGTGACGTTTTTTCGGTGTGAAGTTCCCGTCAGCGTGTCAGCAGTGTGCCGATGAGCGTTGCGGCGATGCAGATCACAAGAGAGATTCCAATGTAAAGCACCGCCATTCCTGTTTGCCCTCCCTGAAAAAGTTTCAGCACTTCAGAAGAAAAAGTTGAAAAAGTGGTGAAGCCGCCGCAGAACCCTGTGACGAGCAGCAGTTGTATTGTGTTGTTCGGATTTCTGCTTAAGTAACCGATAATCAATCCGATACAAAGGCAGCCGATGAGGTTTGCGGTCATTGTGTGAATGGGGAAACCGCCGAGGCTGTCTTTGTATTTTGACAGTAGTTGTGAAATCAAGTATCGTCCTGTTGAGCCGAAGCCGCCGCCGAGGAAAACGAGGAGAATGTTTTTGAGCATATATTTATCAAGTTAATAATCAATTAAATAAATCGTCCATTGTGGTGATGTTTTGGGCAACAGCCGACCTGCAAAAATATTCAATTTCACCATACAAATACACGTTTTAGGGCAAAATCGATGGAATTTTTTATCGGTTTTGCCCGAAATAATAATTAAGTTAAAGATTTTATATTTTTTTTGAAAAAAATACCATGCTAATAATTAAAAAACTGTATTTTTGCAAAGTCAAACTTTAGTTTAACCGGTTAAAATAAAGTACAACTTTATGATTAATAGAATTTTTAAATTGCAAGATGCTGAAAATGAGAGTGTTTTCTTTTTTGGAGCACGTCAAACAGGAAAAACTACATTGTTGAAAGAATTGTTTCCTGATGTCAGATATTACGACCTTTTGAAAAGCGATGAATTTGAGCGTTTTAGTCGGAGACCTTGGCTGCTTCGTGAAGAGTTGCAGGATGGACACGATGGAGAACTCGTCATAATAGATGAAATTCAGAAACTTCCTGTTTTGCTTGACGAAGTCCATTGGCTCATAGTAAACAGGGATTTGCGTTTTATTCTCACAGGGTCGAGTGCAAGGAAGTTGCGCAGAAGTGGTGTGAATCTTCTTGGTGGGCGTGCTTTGAGGAACACATTCTATCCGTTGGTGAGTGCCGAAATTCCTGATTTTGACTTGGACAGGGCTTTGAACAACGGCATGTTGCCACGACATTATCTTATTTCAGATGCCACGCGTCGCCTTAGCGGATATGTGGGCAATTATTTGCAGACGGAGATTGTTGAGGAGGCTTTGGTGCGTAACCTTCAGTCATTCACTCGTTTTCTTGATGCCGCGGCATTGACGAGCGGTGAGATGCTTGTCTATAATAATGTAGCCTCTGACTGCGGTGTAAGTGCCGTGACAGCCAAGGCGTATTTTGAGATTCTAATTGATACTTTGTTTGGTTTTATGATACCTGCTTACACGAAGGTCATGAAACGAAGGCTCATACAGGCTCCAAAATTTTATCTTTTTGATGTGGGTGTCACAAACTATTTGTTGAAAAGAAGCCATCTCAAGCAGGGATCGCCTGAATATGGTCATGCTTTCGAACATTTCATAATGCAGGAACTTGTGGCGTATTTCGGTTATAATCAATATGATAACGTGATTTCTTATTGGCGTACAAATTCAGGCGTTGAGGTTGATGCTGTCTTGGGCGATGCCGATGTTGCAATTGAAATAAAATCTTCTACCGAAGTGAAAGATTCTCAAATGAAAGGCTTGAAATCATTCAGTGACGACTATCCGCAGGCTCGACTTATCGTTGTTTCGCTCGACAAGTACCGTCGCCGCAAAGAAAACATCGAAATCATCCCTGTAAGAGAATTTCTGACCGATTTGTGGTTGGGGAAAATCTACTGATTAAAGTATAGATTTAAAAACTTATCTCGAACAAAACCATTCTTTTTTTGTTTTCCATTCACAAAAAACAACAATACTATGTTTGAATTACCTAAATTACCTTATCAGAATGATGCGTTGGAACCGCATATTTCTAAAAAAACCGTCGAATTTCATTACGGGAAGCACCATGCTGCTTACGTGAAAAACCTTAATGCGTTGATTGCCAATACCCAATTCGAAAAGATGAATCTCGAAGGAATCATCAGAAGTTCCGATGGCGCAATTTTCAACAATGCAGCGCAGGTGTGGAATCACACTTTTTATTGGAACTGTCTCGTCCCGGCTGACAAGGCGAAGACGAAACCGTCGGGCAAGCTGATGAAAGCCATCGAACGCGATTTCGGCGGCTTCGACGACTTCAAGGAGAGTTTCATGAAGCAGAGCGTGTCGCTTTTCGGCTCCGGCTGGACATGGCTTGTCAGCGACGGCAACGGAAAGCTGTCGATACTCCGCACCGATAACGCAAAGAATCCATTGACAATGGAAAACACGACCCCTCTGCTGTGCTGCGATGTGTGGGAACATGCCTATTATCTTGATTATCAGAATGTAAGAGCCGACTACCTCAAAGAGTTCTGGCACATCATCAATTGGAACTTTGTTGAGAAGAATTACTCTTCTTGCCAAGGATAATCAACATTACACCGGAAAGAATCAAAACGATGCCGCCGGCAAGTCGAAGCGTGAAAGCCTCCTTGAATACGAAGATGCCGATCATGACAGCTGTCAACGGTTCAAGGGCGCCGAGGATTGCCGACGGTGTCGAGCCTATGTCACGGATTGAGACTGTCAGCAGCATCAATGCCATGATTGACGGGACGATGGCGAGCATCAAAGCGAACCCGTATTGCCGAGGTGTCGTCAACAGCATCAGATGCGTCTCCGGCTTGAAGAACGAATGAATTATTATGCAGGAAACGCAGAACAAAAGCACGTAAAATGTAAGTTTTATCGACGGCATTTTTATTTGTGTCCTGTTGATAATCACTATATAAATGGCGTATGTCAGCGATGAGACCATAACCAAAATGACACCGATGGCGTTGAGCGTCCCTTTCCCGTTCGCTCCGTTCAGCATGAATATTCCGGCGAAAGCAAGAAGTATCGATGAAACCGTCACCCAAGTCAGTTTCTCCTTGAAACATACTGTCATGATGAGTGCGACCATCATTGGATAGACAAACAGAAGCGTTGACGCGATTCCGGCATCCATGTGTAAGAAGCTGGAATACAATGTCATAGACGATGCGGCGAATAAAATTCCGAGCGATGCCAAAATCCCGAATTCTCTTTTAGTGATTTTAAACGACATCTTCTTAACGAGCATTATCATACCCAAAATAATCATCGCTATTCCGAAACGGTGCGTCAAAACGGTGTTTGTGTTGATGCCGTCGGCGTATAAAAACTTCGCTCCCAGCGGGTTGGTGCCGTAACACATCGCCGCCACGACACCTGCAATAGTGCCTTTAACTTTGCTGTTCATTTAGTTAGCTTAAAAACTCCTCAACGTTTCTGACGACTATGCCGAGTCGAAGCTCGAATGCCTCGCGTGTGGCGAATCCGATGTGCGGCAGCAGCATTGTGTTAGGTACCGTCAAAAGCGGGTTGTCGTTTTTGAGTGGCGGCTCGCCGTCATAGACATCGAGTGCTGCTCCGGCAATTGTTCCGTTTTTTAGGGCTTCAGCGAGGGCGTTTGTGTTGACGACAGGTCCGCGGGCGGCGTTCACGATGACAGCTGATTTCTTCATCAGAGTGAAATCCTTGGCTGTCAGGAAGTCACGGGTCTCGTTGTTGAGCGCGATGTGCAATGCCACAATGTCTGACTCTTTGAGCAACGTTTCTTTATCGACGAATGTCACGCCCGGAACTTGTTTTGCGGTGCGGTTCCATGCTATGACGCGGCATCCGAAGGCTTGCGCCAACGCTGCAGTGCGTTGTCCTATGGCTCCCATCCCGATGATGCCTACGGTCTTTCCTGCGATTTCGCGTCCCGGAAGTATGGCCGGGCCTTGACAGCTGCGTGTCACCCTGTCATTTTCAATGACGTGACGGTAAAGGCCAATCATCATGCAGATTGTCTCTTCCGCAACGGCTTCGGTCGAATAACCGGCGGCGTTTTTCACCAAGATGTTGCGGCGTCTGCATTCGTCCATGTCGATGTGGTCGAGACCTGTAAAGGCTATCGACAGCATCTTAAGATTCGGGCAGGCATCGAAAAAATCCTTGCGCAACGGCATGTTGCTCTCCACTATGATGTCGGCTCCAGCGGCGCGTTCTATGTTCAGTTCAGGTCTCCTGTCTGAATAAACCACAACCTCATGACCTTGTTTCTTTAAATTAACACATTCATTCTCAATGGCTTCTACAGAAAGTCCGAGCGGCTCCAAAAAGACTATTTTCATATTCTACTTTTTTAATGTTTCAAATTGCAAAAATAGTCTTTTTTTGACATGCCAGGACCGTTTCAACCATAAAAAACAAGGATGAAATGTAAGTAGGAAGGGGATAAGTTATATTGCTTCGGGCAATAAATCCAGAACATGAAAAATTAAAACTGTATTAAAATTACGATAAAAACCAATAAACCAATGATATTGTCATTTATGAAACATTATTGCTTATGGATGGACGGAGAATCCATAAACGGTCCATGACATGTCTTCAATTATTCTATTCCGCAGGCTGTTGCTCCTCGTCTGTACTCGCCCAGTCGATGATCATGAATTCGTCAATGACGATGTCTGTGTAATATTTCTTCGTCTTTTCATTCTTGTCCTCGTACAGCCTGGTCTGAATGTGCCCGTCTAACGCAATCCGCTTGCCCTTGCGCACAAATTTCTCAACCATTTCAGCTGTCGCGCCCCACGCCACGATGTTGTGCCACTGCGTCTCCTCAACAAGCTCATGCTTCTCGTTATAGTGTCTGTCGTTTGTGGCTAAACTGAATCTCGCCATCTTGCGGCCTTCACCGCCAAATACCTTAATCTCCGGGTCGCTGCCAGGACGACCAATTAATTGTACTGAATTTCTTAAAGTTCCCATAATTTATTCTTTTTATTTCTTATTGAACGATGCAAAGGTATCACAACCTGAAAAACTATCCGTAATAAAAACGGATAATCTTTGTTTATTCTGTTAAAATATTGCTAATAAACATCTTATAAAACATAATGATGTTTTTTCCAAAAAATGAATTGTTAATAACTATTTGTTAAAATTTTAACATTTTGAATTTTAGGAAAATAAAAAATCAATAATATGGAAAAAACAAGAAGTTAAAATGCTGTAAATAACACAATTACGTGTTTGTTACAATGTGAATAAATGTTTACAAAACAGACTTTTTCAAGAGTTTAAAAATTGTAATGTTGAATACAAAAACACTCAAAAAAACATAAAATTACGCCAAAAACAACAATTTCTGAAAAAACTGATTTTGTAAGTTTGTGTTTTGTGTCTCATAAAGATAATGCCTTTGTCAAACATTCGTGCGATTCGTGGTGAGAAAAAATGAAAAAAATGTTTGCAGTATCGAAAAAAATTGTATTTTTGCCGCCACTATGAAGAATGTACCAACGACATACCAAATGAACGGGGTTCTGACGCATGAATCTGCGCCGGGGCGTTTTGGATTTACCCCCCCGATTGTGTAAGCTTCTGCAAACCAACAATATACAATTTATTTAGAAAC
>JAUNNU010000219.1 GCA_030537295.1 Bacteroidia bacterium | reverse complement strand
GCTTACGCAAAGAACTTCGGTAACACGTTGTCTGTTTCTCTAATTCTCTAATTCTTGATAAATAGAGTTTTACATCATGACGGACTTTTCCATCGATAGGAACCATTTGACGCAATTCGGCAGCCTGGAGTTTTTGGCACGGCAGATTGTGGAAGGCTTCATCACAGGCCTGCACAAGAGTCCGTTTCATGGCTTCTCAGTCGAGTTTGCCGAGCATCGCCTTTACAACACGGGCGAGCCGATCCGTCATATCGACTGGAAACTGTATGGCCGAACCGAAAAGCTTTTCGTGAAACGTTACGAAGAGGAAACCAATCTGCGCTGTCAGTTGGTCATCGACCAAAGTTCGAGTATGTGTTTTCCGGTGCGACAAAAGATTGATTTCGAACATCCTAACAAGTTGTTTTTCTCTGTTTATGCAGCGGCATCCTTGATGGAACTAATGCGCCGCCAGCGTGATGCGGTTGGCTTGGATTTGTTTGACGAGACCATCGCCTTTCATGAGCCAGCTAAGTCGTCGGCTGTGCATAACAAGCTTGTATATAGCCAGTTGGAAGGCTTGATTGAGAACTACGACAAGACGCAGAAGAAAACTACTTCAACGACACAGTGCCTGCACCAGATTGCGGAGATGACGCATCGGCGCTCTCTTGTGGTCATCTTCACCGACCTTTTGGATAGCCTCGACGATTACAACCAACTGTTTGAGGCACTCGAACATTTGAAGTTCAACAAGCATGAGGTCATCTTGTTCCACGTCTATGACGGCGATTTGGAGCAGAACCTTGACTTCGAAAACCGCCCGTATCGTTTCGTCGATTTGGAGACGGGCGACATGCTGAAACTCAATCCCGTTGAGGTGCAGCAACGTTACCGGCAGCTTATGGCCGAGCGCAAGGAAGCCGTGCTGAAGCACTGCTATCAATATCAAATCGACTATGTGGAAGCTGATATTAATAAGGACTACAACCAGATTCTTACCAGCTATTTGATCAAGCGCAGCAAGATGGGGTGAGGGATTGAATAAGCTGATTGTTTATCAAACCGCTGATTGCACAAATTACACGGATTTTGTGGATGCAGCGTCCTGATTTGCACGGATTGTTAATGATAAAATTATAAATGCGCTGGCTCATGAATTGAACAGATTGGCTGGCGCAAGAAAATGATACGTGGAGAAAAATTTACTCCTAATTTACTCGGGAAATTTACTCCGTATTTAGTTCGGAGCTTGCTCCTCATGAATCAGGCCGCTAAGGTAGGGCGGCACTGATTTACTCTCTACCGCCATAGCGGAATGGAAATGCCTTTAGCCCATAGTGTGCATAAATGAAAAGGTTGAATGTTTCCTCCGAAAAATCTTTATCTTTGCGGAAAATTATTCTATTATGCACCGTTTCATATCCTTGTTTTTATGCGTTTTTATGACGCAAATTATTGTTGCTCAAACAAAAACAACACTCATTAAAGGCCAAATTACCGATGAGAGCGATGCTCCCATTGAGTTTGCAGCCGTTGTCTTAAACAAAGACAACAATGCAATCTTGGCAGGCACGGTGTCGAATGAAGAAGGCCTTTTCCTGTTGAAAGGTGAGTTTTCTGGAAAATGCAAGCTGACAATCAAATGCATAGGTTATCACGATCAGGAGATGGAAGTGGTTTGCGGCAGCCAAAAGATTGTGGATGTTGGAAAAATCGTCCTGAAAGAACTAGCGTATCAGATTGACGAGGTGTTTGTGACAGGGGAGAGGATGCAGAAAACCGTTTCGGTGGATAAGACGACGATCAACCCTTCTGCCAATATGAGTTCGGCGACAGGTTCGGTTTTAGAGGTATTGCGCTCAGCGGCTTCAGTCAGCGTGGATAACGATGATAATGTCTCCATTCGTGGCAACAGCAACATCCTGATTCTCTTGGATGGTATCCCGACGACGGTGGGT
>JAUNNU010000218.1 GCA_030537295.1 Bacteroidia bacterium | reverse complement strand
GTTATAAAGTTTATAAAGTTATAAAGCGGCTGGCGCGAGATGATATCTCGCGCCAGCTTTTTTATGTCATAAAATGTTATTGGGAAAACATTTCCCATTTCTTATCTCACAACGAATCTCACATTCTCGCTGCCGTTGATTACCATCGTGTAAATGCCTGATGTGTAATTTCTTACGTCAACGTACTGTGTTGATTCGAGTTTCTCGACGAGCTGGCCGAGTGAGTTGTAAACGACGATGTTTTCAACTTCAACGCCTTCGATTGTGATTGTCTCCGATGCCGGGTTTGGATAAACGCCGATGACGTTTTCCGGCACTTCAGCGACATCCTGGATTGTGGCGCATGTCGGGCAAGACATCGCGAATCTCTCTGGGTCATTGGTGTCGAATGAATATACTTTTCTGATGCAATATGCATATTCACCTTTAGCATCTTCATCGACAAAAATGTTCTCGTGGATTGGTTTTGGTGTCAGGCAGGCGCCGTTTTTGAACACCATCGTTCCGAGGACGCCGTTGTTCTCCTCTATGTAGCCGCGCAGGTTGAACGAGTTGTCGGCGCCGTTGGCGGCGAGGTCGTACCAGTCGGTGCCGTTGTCGGAATAAAGACGTCCGTACGGGTCGCCGGTGTTAGGTCCTATAGGTGCCGGATAAGTGCCCGTGAGGCTGAGCATCACGAACCAAACGCCTCTTGTGTTGTCGATGGCTACATACTCGTCGAACGGGATATCGATATATTGGCCGCAACCTTTAGTTAAATAGTTCTGGGTGTAAAGCAGGTTCTCCGGTGTTGTCTCATCGCCTTGGTAAATCATGATTTTTCCGCGGTGTCCTTCATAGTCGAACATCGCCACTTTCGTGGCTCTGTAATTGATATAAGGCACGAGGCTTGTCGCCGGAATATGAATCGCCCAATATATCGGGGTGCCTGAACCCAAGCCGATTCCCTCTTCATTCATGCCGTTATCGTAATAGAGATACGTGCCGTCAAGCTCCTCGTTCTCCCAAGAGACCAGCACGTCGTTGCCCATGTTTTCGACTTCAACGGTCTCATAACCCTCGAAGTTGTCGCATGACGCGTATGTCCACTCAAATGTCGTCCAATCGCTCTGACCTTCGTCGAAAACAGTCTGGACAGAAGTCGTATATGTCTGTCCTTCAACAAGATTGCTTGTCTCAAACTGATAAAAACAATTCTGGACGTTCTGTGCCACGACTTGGTCATTGAGTTTGATGTTGAAACCGATGAAATCTCTCTTTGCGTTATTTCCGAGTTCAACATTCTTGAGGTCGATCTTAAAGCCGTCGGCCTCGTAGTGGCGGAATGCGATATAGACATAGCGGCCTGCGTATTGGCCGAGGTCGATGGTCTTTGTCTGCCATCCGTGAGCGGCGACGCCGTGGAAGATCACCGTGAAGTCTTCAGGATTTGTCGGGCTTCCCGTTGAGATGGCGATGCCGTAATGGTCGCGCGGGCTGGCCCAGTGACTCGTTATCTCGTATGTCAGGACTGACTTCTTGCCGATGAGCACCTGCGGTGAGACCAAGTAGTCGTCGGTGCCGTATGATGTGTAACCGTCGGTTGACGCTGATGAGGCGCAATATTCGCCGACTCCTCCGAACGGGTCATAACCGACAACCCAGTTCCTGCCGTCATTATTGCCGTCAATCAAAGTCCAGCCGGCGAGAGTGGGCAGATTGAAAGGGTAAAAAAATGTCTCACCGTATTCAGGCTGCTCAATGCTCGCGTTACTGGTCCACTGCGCCCAGCCTGTTGGTGAAACGTGAAGATTCTCCGGTGCTTCCACCTGTGCTTTCATGCTGAAAAAGCTGAAAACAACCATTGTAATTAACAAGTAAAACTTTTTCATTTGATGATTTTTTAAATTAAGGGCAATTCTAAATAAAACTCTTTGATAATCAAATAAATATTTGTATATTT